>NZ_JBNHEQ010000304.1:0-4948 GCF_050016015.1 Dapis hubbardiae BLCC-M172 | reverse complement strand
AATTTTCTCAACTTTCTTTGGAAGAGGGAAAGTTATAAATTCAAAAGTCAAAAGTAATTTCTGAGAACTGATAACTGATAACTGAAAAAAGGGAGGTATGCTTATCTTTATAAATTACAATTTTCTCAACTTTCTTTGGAAGAGGGAAAGTTATAAATTCAAAAGTCAAAAGTAATTTCTGAGAACTGATAACTGATAACTGAGAACTGAGAACTGAAAAAAGGGAGGTATGCTTATCTCTAT
The DNA here is from genome assembly GCF_050016015.1 of Dapis hubbardiae BLCC-M172. Taxonomy (NCBI): domain Bacteria; kingdom Bacillati; phylum Cyanobacteriota; class Cyanophyceae; order Oscillatoriales; family Microcoleaceae; genus Dapis; species Dapis hubbardiae. The sequence goes on along the minus strand of NZ_JBNHEQ010000304.1, from coordinate 4,705 downwards.
AAATTACAATTTTCTCAACTTTCTTTGGAAGAGGGAAAGTTATAAATTCAAAAGTCAAAAGTAATTTCTGAGAACTGAGAACTGAGAACTGAGAACTGAGAACTGAAAAAAGGGAGGTATGCTTATCTCTATAAATTACAATTTTCTCAACTTTCTTTGGAAGAGGGAAAGTTATAAATTCAAAAGTCAAAAGTTATATCATGTCCGTTGGTATCGTTTGTGTAAAAGTTGGGTAAATATCTACCTGATCCAAGATTTTTCCTTCTCTTACTACTTCTTGCTTCTTGCTTCTTCCTTACCTTCTCTATACAATACCGATGCTACCCGACATGATATTATAGCGGTTTTCACTCATGTTGACTATAAAACTTCTTCCTTCTCTCCTAGATAATATGAGCCTTCTTCCTTTAAACTCAAATCTCTGTACTCTAAAAAACATGAAAACTGCTATAAAAGTAATCTGAGAATTATAGGTTTTCTATTCCCTAGTCTTTGCTCTTTCTATTTTTTATGGTCAAACACTGATAATAATAGCTCGTAGTTTTGCTAACTACGCCAAATATATCTGAAGGCGCTAAAGCGCAACTACAAACAAAAACTTTTTGATAGTGCCCTTATAGAAACATAATATTTTTGATAAGCATTTAATATTAAATCTCTCGACTTTAGATGATAAAATCATAGATTCATTAGTAGTATAAACCTTTGAGGTAGTAGGGTTTGGTCACCAAAACACTACAGTGCTAGTGGATTTGATATAACTAATAAAATCTTACTTAATAATAACAAAATAAATATAAAAGGAAAAAAGTGACTGATAAAGAACAGAAAAATATTCAAGAAATATTCTCAGAAACAGAAGCGAATATTATCAGAAAATCTAAGTATATAGAGTCTCAAGGTAGGAGGAATAAAAATAATTTCAACCCTGTATCAAAGATGTTGAGTAAAAAATTTGAAGATCCTCTACAAGCACCAAAATTTGATGATATAAAAAAACAGAAAAAACAAGCTAATGATACCCTAAAAAAGAACAGTAAAAATAGGAAGAATATAAATATAAAAGGAATTGTATTTAGTCGAAAGCTGTGGCTAAGATTAGGTTTGATTGGAGTTAGTAGTATTGTTATTTATGGTGGTTGGCAGTGGCGAAAATTAGAGCAAAGTTTACCAGCAATTACTGATATTTCTTCCTATAGTAGAGACGGTACTTTAACAATAAAAGCCGCCGATGGTAAAATTATCCAACAAACCGGACCTGCTACTAGAGAAAAAATTAAATTAGAAGATATTCCTACTCCTTTAGTTCAAGCTTTTATTGCTATTGAAGACAGACGTTTTTATGAACATAGAGGAGTTGATTATCGGGGAATTATTAGAGCATTTGTATTTAATATAATTGCTAGAGATGTAGTTCAAGGGGGTAGCACTATTACCCAACAGTTGGCGCGGATGGTTTTCCTGGATATGGAACAAACTATTTGGCGGAAACTCCGAGAAGCAATGTTAGCTTGGAAAATGGAAAAGGAGTTATCTAAAGAAGAAATTTTGGAACTATACCTAAATATAGTTTATCTGGGTTCCGGTGCTTATGGTGTAGCTGATGCTGCTTGGGTTTATTTTAGCAAACCAGTATCCGGTCTAACTTTAGCAGAAATGGCAACTTTGGCAGGTTTGCCTCCTGCACCTAGTCAATATTCGCCATTGGTTAACCCGGAAGCAGCTAAAGATCGCCGAAATTTAGTATTAGCGGAAATGAAAGCAGCAGGTTTAATTTCTGATGAGCGGGCAAAAACAGCGATCGCTAAACCTATGGCAGTACAACCTAGTGCGCCAAAACGTCTGATAGTAGAAGCTCCATATTTTGCTAACTATATTCAGAAAGAGTTACCCAAATATGTTTCCCCAGAAGTTTTGGCAAGAGGGGGGTTGACAGTGGAAACTACTCTGGATAGAAGTTGGCAAGAAATAGGAGAAAAGATAATTGAAGAAGCTGTTGATATTGATGGCGATCGCCAAGGGTTCGATCAGGCAGCATTAGTTGCTATTGACTCTACTAATGGAGAGGTGAAGGCATTAGTAGGAGGTCGAGATTTTGCCGAGAGCGAATTTAACCGAGCTATTCAGGCGCAACGTCAACCAGGTTCGACTTTTAAAAGTTTTGTTTATGCTGCTGCTGTTGCTGCTGGTTTTCCTCCCACTGATGGTTATCGAGACTTACCATTGACAGTAGATGGTTATAAACCGAAAAATTATGGTAAAAGGTATGCTGGTTGGCGATCGATGATTGATTCTTTGGCATATTCTATCAATGTGGTGGCAGTACAGGTATTGATGGATGTGGGGTTTGAACCTGTGATTAAGTTAGCTAAGGATATGGGGATTAAATCTGAGGTTAAAGCTACTTATTCTATGGCGTTGGGTACTTGGGAGGTGAATTTATTAGAGTTGACAAATGCTTATGCGACTTTTGCTGCACAGGGTAAGTATATTCCTGCTCATGGAATCAAAAAAATAATTAATCAAAATGGTGAAGTTATCTATGACGTTAATTTTAAACCAAAGCAGGTGTTAGATAAGGATACTGCAGCAATTGTTACCTGGATGTTGGAGAATGTTGTGAAATATGGTAGCGGGGCGAATGCTTATTTGTATGATCGCCCTGTAGCAGGTAAAACAGGTACGACTGAGGAGGCGCGAGATTTGTGGTTTATTGGTTATATTCCCCAAGTGGCAACTGGAATTTGGTTAGGGAATGATGATAACAAACCTACTTGGGGTGTGAGTAGTACGGCAGCATATAATTGGCAACTGTTTATGAGGGAGGTAGTTGAGGATATGCCAGTTAAAGATTTTCCTAAAAAACCCAGTTTTTACGATCGCAAACCTACTATTGAAGCTAAACCAGTGGAACCAAAATGGATTAGGTACGGGAATATTGGGCCTGATGGTAGAGAGTTAGAAAGGAGAAATTATTATAGAGATTATTATGATAGAAATTATTAAACTTTAAGGATAACTGATACTCTAATATTTATGCACTTAATCATATATAAATTATGAATCCTCATTGGTGAAAACTCCTAGTTTTTAGAGGGTTTGGAGACCAAACCCCTACCGTCTTGAAGTCTACCGATACTACCGGATTTGATATTATATTATATCCGGATAATTAGTGATAAAAAATTTTTATTTGTAGTAGGACTTGAGAAATATCTATCTATAGCAATTCTAAATAGGTTGTAAGATTTTATCGTAGGGGTTTGGTCTCCAAACCCTAGTCAACATAATGGGATTTGAAAACTAAACCCCTACAATTTTTCTCACAAATCATTTCATCTTGTTATATTATCGGGCTAGAGCAAAACTACTAGCTTGTAATTATCACTATTCAACCGGACATGATATGACTTCTTCCTACTCCCTATTTCCTATTTCCTATTTCCTATTTCCTATTTCCTATTTCCTATTCCCTATTCCCTATTCCCTATTCCCTATTCCCTACTCCCTAATTAAAATGTTTGATTGTATCATAGTTGGCTCCGGACCCGCAGGAGCAAGTGCGGCATATCATTTAGCAAAATACGGACGTTCTGTATTAGTTTTAGAAAAAGAAACTTTACCCCGATATAAACCCTGTGGAGGTGGAGTTTCTCCTATTGTTCAAGAATGGTTTGATTTTGATTTTTCACCTGCTATTTCTCTGAAAATTAACTCCATTCGTTATACTTGGAAAAAAGGCGATTTAGTAGAGGTAAAACTACAAAATCAACAACCTATTTGGATGGTACGCCGTGAAGTTTTTGATTATTTTATCGTTCAGCAAGCGCAAAAACAGGGAGCAGAAATTAGAGATAAAACTCCAGTTATCGGCATAGAATTTAAGCACAATAATTGGCAAGTTTATACAAATAATCAATCATTTACTTCTCCCTATTTAATTGCTGCTGATGGTGCTAAAGGTTCTATGGCAAAATGGTTAGGCTTTAAAAATCGTAAACGGTTTGCTGGTGGAGCAATGGAAATAGAAGTACCAGTGAAAAATCAACAAATTGATAGTGCTTATTTTGAATTTGGAATGTTAAATAATGGCTATGTTTGGAACTTTCCTAAAGCTGATGGATATTCAATAGGAGTCGGTACATTTTGGCGAAAACACGGTCAAAATTTTGGAACATTATTAACAGAATATGCCACGATGTTTGAGGTAAATATTCAAAATGTTCAGAAGTTTGGTCATCCTTTATGTTTATGGAATGGGAATCAAAAATTACATACTCAAAAAGCAGTTTTAGCTGGAGAAGCAGCTTGTATTGTTGACCCTTTTACTGCGGAAGGAATTAGACCTTCTATATTTACAGGTATTAAAGCAGCAACAGCAATTCATAATTCTCTAAATGGAGATTTATTTGCCCTAGAAAAATACAGTCAAATAATTAATGAAGAATGGGGAAAAGATATGGTTTGGGCGCAACGTTTAGCTCAAGGATTTTCTCGTTTTTCAAATATTGGTTATCAAGTAGGGGTGAAGCGACCTCGTGCTACTACTATTATGACGAAAATTTTGTCTGGAGAATTACGTTATTCTGATGTAGTTAGTTCTGCTTTACGAAAACTTTGGCAAAGGTAATTTCAGTTATCAGTTATCAGTTATATCATGTCCGGTTGAATAGTTATAAATAAAAAGGGAGGAGTCAGGAGTCGT
>NZ_JBNHEQ010000303.1:0-10074 GCF_050016015.1 Dapis hubbardiae BLCC-M172 | reverse complement strand
TACTCAGTGGGTGATAATTAATTTAACTATTGTACAATAGTCAGGCTCGGAAACTGACAAAGTAGCGATCGCCTGATTACTCAGTGGGTGATAATTAATTTAACTATTGTACAATAGTCAGGCTCGGAAACTGACAAAGTAGCGCTCGCCTGATAATTCAGTGGGTGATAATTAATTTAACTATTGTACAATAGTCCAGTAGGGTGCATTACGCTATCACTAATGCACCAGCAAAATCAAAAATGATGGGTTACGTTCCACTTTGTTCCGCTTTTTTCTTACGGAATGCTCCGCAAACATCTCGCGGAGGGAAACACACTCTACTAGAGTGTTCAATCGGATTCTATATAAAACTTAGGAGCGAACAACGAGGGAAGACCTCTCCCCCAACCCCTCTCCTGTAAGGATAGGGGAGAATTCCCCCTTTTCAAAGGGCAGGGCTGTTTCAGGCGTCAAATAAATAATCGATTATTTATGAGAATTGGGGACACGTCGATAAAAATTTGGGGAAAAGTTACGAAAAACTGACTATTTTTAGTGTTGGAGGTAGGGAAAAGCTCCCTGCTCACATCTTGGTCAAATCAACGAAATTTCTGAAAAATCCATTTCTTCACCAAAATTATTGCTCGATATTCTTTGGGGAAAATTAGCGTGTAAATGGTGAAAAATTCTCCCCTGCTCCCTGCTCCCCCGCTCCCCCTCTACCTTAACCAAGAATGAAACAGCCCTGCCTTTCAAAGGGAAGGGGGTCAGGGGGTTAGGTTTTACCCACAAATTTAGTCTAGACGCGCTACTAAGGTATTATGACTAGATAGTATTCAGATTAATATCAACTTTTAACTTAATTATGTTAACTCCCGGACAAATTTTAAAAGAACGTTATCAACTACAAAAACAATTAGGCCGTACTGTACCAGGTCGTAAAACTTGGCTAGCATTTGACTCCCAAATGCAAGAACAAGTAACTCTAAAAATGTTAGCTTATAGTCCGGAAATACTGGGGCAAGAATTAAATTTATTTGAGACAGAAGCCACAACTTTACAAGCTCTAAATCATCCCCATATCCCTAGTTATCGCGATTATTTTTCCTTAGAAAAAGAAGCAGATTCAAGTTTACCTTGGTTTGCATTAGTGCAAGATTATATTCCTGGTTTTTCCCTCCAAGAATTATTAGATAGAGAGAAAAAATTCACAGAAGAAGATGTGGAGAAAATTGCCAAAGAAGTATTAGAAATTCTGATTTATCTCCACGAACTAGAGCCTCCTGTTTTGCATCGAGATATTAAACCGAGTAATTTAATTATGGGTGCAGACCAACAAATTTATTTAGTAGATTTTGGTGCAGTACAATCTCAAGGTAATGCCCAGGGAGTAACTTTTACTATTATTGGAACTAGCGGTTATGCTCCTCTAGAACAATTTTGGGGTAGAGCAGTTCCAGCTTCAGATTTATATGCTTTAGGAGCAACTTTAATTCATTTACTAACAGGAACTTCCCCAGTAGATTTACCGCAAAAAAATTATCAGATTCAATTTACTGACAAGGTTGATATTAATCCTAGCTTTGCCAGTTGGATTAATAAAATTACAGAAATGGATTTAGGAAGTCGGTTTCAAAATGCTCGTGAAGCTTTGAAATCTCTCGACTCAAAACCAAAACTTCAACCATTAGTGCCACCGAAAAAAAATCCTCTAAACTTTAGCACTATTATTACCATTAATAAATCTCCAGATAGAATAGAAATCTATACTCATGCACCTAGTTTAAGAGAAATTAAAGGTTCTGGAATGTTCGGTGGGATTTTTTGTATATTTGTAGGTTTACTGCTAACTAATCCTGTTTATGGAATCTTGTTATTTATCCTGGTTGTAGCAGGAATATTTGTATTATTTGGAGAAAAGAATTATATTTATTTTGACCATGATATTTTTAGAATAGAACGACATCTATTAGATATGACTTACGGAAAAATTCAGGGAAATACTAGAGATATTGTAGAAATTTTAGCATCTAAATTTGAATCAGGTTATCAAGTGGTAGTTCAATCTCAAAATAATAAATATCAATTAGATAAAGCAATGAATATCAAAGATAGTACATCCTTGGTTGAGGAAATTAACCAATGGTTAAATCAGATTAACTAGCTAGTAAGCATTCAGCCGTCAGCTATCAGCTATCAACTATTTTTTATTTTAGATCAAATCTTTTGTGTTATAAGAAACCGGGTTTGTTGGAGATAGATTTCATTCAATAATTAATAATTGATAATTGATAATTACCTCTTCCTTTGAGGTAGAGGATTGAATAAAAGGAAAATAAATTCATTGTTTCTCTTGAAATAGAAAACTTTAAACCTTAATTATTCGGTAAGGCATCGGCATCTAATAGACATCTGGTGATAATCAAAAATAAAATCAATTATCTCTGGAGAAATCATCAATTATTTCCTCCTACTATGTACGGACGTTGCACAGGCAAAAATGCGTTTTCCGTTCCGGAATGCTCCGCTTTCCATGTTGCGCAGCAAAACGTCCCTACTCCCTCTTTTTCGGAGAGGTATAATACAAACCCGGTTTCTACACTTTGAAAAATCATAGCCAAGATTTTGAAAAAGAACAATTAATATCATGTCCGGATAATTAGTAATAAAAAAGTTTTTGTTTGTAGTTTGGCTCTAGCCATATCTAGGGCTTACTGATTAAATATCAAAGTATTTACCGATAAAGCTTTTAGGCTTTTGAAGTCTGAAATACCTTGATTTTCAGCTCTTGTTACCCAATAATTAATAGTTAATAGTTAATTATTAATTATTAAGAGTTGATAGTCAATAATTAATTATTCATTCATTCAACAATTAAGGTTGAAAGCCTCCCCTTTCAAGGGGATAAATCAAAAAAAATTCCTTTTAGCAAATCCTATCCGTTTCAAGAAGGGGTAATTATTAATTATTAATTATTAATTGTTCATTGTGTTTTTTGCTGAATCAAAAAGTTAGCATTTTTGGTGCATAGTTGGGCAAAAAAATTACTCTCGTAGAGACTTGTATGCAACCTCCATACCTACTCCCGAAAAAAGACTTTTTCAGCAAACTCTATCTATAGAAACCATTTGGTATCTTGACATTAGATTGGTTAAATTTTTGAATTAGAGTGGTTTTTATGATTAGTAGACAATAGGGATATTCCCATAAGAACTTCCCTAAAACCCCCCGCAAAATGTGAGTTGTGAGTGGGGTGTTTCATGTAAAAAGATTGAAAAATACTCCCCATCACCCCATCACCCCATCACCCCATTACCCCATTACTCTCTCTACTTTTAAATAGATCCTTTCAGGGGTTCTATAGTTCGGGCTAGAGCAAAACTACCAACTTTAATTATCACTACTCAACCAGACATAATATAATAACCAGATTTGGTATGATAACTGATAACTGATAACTGATAACTAATAACTGATAAATGCCTCTGTTTCACCAACCCAATAAGTTATCGTCTAGCGATCGCCTGCTCCAAGGAATAGCCATCGCTACTAATGGCTTATTGACAATTAAAGACCACCATAAGTCAGTCCAGGCTGCCCTGAATGCTCTAGGGCCAGTTATGGATGTTGATCGGATCTATATATTCCAAAATCATCCCCATCCAGAAACCGGGGAACCTGCTAGCAGTCAGCGCTGGGAGTGGGTAGCTGAGGGGGTGGAGCCAGAAATTGACAACCCTGAACTGCAAAATATTCTCTATCCAGAAATCCTGCCCCGTTGGTATGATACTCTATCCCAAAAGCAGCCAATTATAGGTCTAATTAAAGAATTTCCCAAAACAGAGCGAGAAATATTACAGCCCCAAGGAATTCTGTCTATGCTGGTAGTACCAATTTTTATCCGAGACTATTTTTGGGGATTTGCTGGATTTGATGATTGCCAACAAGAGCGTCAGTGGAGTGACAGTACAAAAGCAGCACTAATGGCGATGGCAGGGAGTATTGGAGGAGCAATTTCTCAATGGGAAACTGAAAGCAACCTCAAGCAACTTAACGAAACCTTGGAAGAACGAGTTAAAACCCGTACTGCTGAACTTGAGCAGGCAAAAGAACTGGCTGAATCTGCTAATGATGCTAAGAGTGAATTTTTGGCTAATATGAGCCATGAACTGCGGACACCACTCAATGGTATTTTGGGCTATGCTCAAATCCTGAATCGTTCTCAGAAACTGGCGGAAAAAGAGCGCCACGGCGTTCAAATTATTTACCAATGTGGCTCTCATTTGCTAACCCTGATTAATGATATATTAGATTTATCCAAGATTGAAGCTCGGAAACTGGAACTTAGCACTCAAGAGATTCACTTTCCTGCTTTTTTGCAAGGGGTGGTAGAAATTTGTCGGGTTCGATCTGATAAAAAAGGACTTAACTTTAGCTATCAAGCTGATGCCAATCTTCCTACAGGAGTTATTACCGATGAAAAACGACTGCGCCAAGTGCTGATTAATCTCCTTGGTAACGCTGTCAAATTTACTGAAACAGGAACGATAGCTTTTACAGTAGAAAATATTCACTCATCAGATGTAACAGGAGAAAATTCTATGGCTTGCATCAACTTCCAAATTAAAGACACCGGAGTTGGTATTGCCGAAGCAGAAATAGATAAAATATTCCAATCTTTTGAGCAAGTTGGTGACAAAAAAAATCGTGCCGAAGGTACAGGTTTAGGTTTAGCAATTAGCCAAAGAATTGTACAATTAATGGGTGGTAAGATCGAAGTTAACAGCGAACTAGGAAAAGGTAGTATTTTTAGCTTTCAGATAAATTTACCCATCGCTCACAACTGGATACAAAAAGTTTCCACAAGCAATGGAGAGAAAATTATTGGGTATGAGGGAGTACCTCGCCATCTACTTGTAGTGGATGACAGATGGGAAAATCGTTCAGTTTTGGTGGAGTTGTTAGAACCTTTGGGGTTTAAGGTGACAGAGGCAGAGAATGGTGAAGAAGCATTGGATCAACTCAGACAACAAAAATTCGATCTGATGATTACAGATATACATATGCCAGTAATGAATGGTTTCAAAATGCTCAAACATTTACGCAATGACGAGCAACTCAAAAATACAGTCGCGATCGTATCATCAGCATCAGTGTCAGATATGGATCGGCAAAAAAGTTTAGATGCAGGAGGTGATGATTTTCTAGCTAAACCTGTAAATGCTGAGGATCTATTCAATTTGCTTGTTAATTATCTACAACTGAATTGGAAATATGAGAAAATCAACTCAGAGGAAACTCCTACTATAGCTCAAAACGAGCCTTCAGAAATAGTTGTCCCCCCAGTAGAGGATTTACAAATGCTATTCGAGTTAGCCCAGCGTGGTATGCTGCTAAAGCTAGCAAAAACTGCTGAAAAAATTGGGCAAAATAGCGATCGCTATCTACCCTTTACTCATAAAATTTCACAACTGGCAAAGGAATTTCAAGCAGAAGAAATTGAGATATTAATCCAAAAATACCTTGACTAGATGTTTGCGAACCATTCCGAAGGAAAAGCATACTGATAAACTCTAGACGACAAGTTCTTCATCCAAGGATAAAGTGGTTTTGTGTGGTTGGTAAAAACTTCTCTAAGCTTACGGACATTGGGCTTATAACCATCAATATATGTAGCATTCCATAAACTTAAACCCCAGTTGTAACACCAGCGTGAATAGCCAGCGTGAGTCGCCATCAGAGTTTTATGCTTATTATTAAGTTTCAGCTTTGTAATTATGGATTTCATATATGGGTGAGTGCAACCTGTCTAAAAGTATGCCTTTTAATGTATTATATCGTTTTTCTTTGATTAAGTTAATGCTCTAAGAGACTATTTGTAATATCATGTCCGGTAGCATCAGTATTGTATATAGAAGGTAAGGAAGAAGAAAGAAGGCTTTAGTTATCTAGGAGAGAAGGAAGAAGAAAAGGAAAAACCTTAAATTAGGTAAATATTTCCCCAACTTTTACACGACGCGACCATACCAGCGGACATGAGATAAAAGGAATATTAAATCTAGGCGTAGGATGGGGAGGGTGAGGCGACAATAACTATGAATCGTAGCAAAGTCGTTGCGGGCATTCCGGCCCGCACTACGCCGTAACCCACCAAACATTAAACACTCTGGCCGTCTTAATCTGTAGTTTACAAAGACTCTCTAATATAAAATCCAGTGATAAATTTATAGCATTTGCTACTTCCTATCAAGACAAACTTTTAGTAGTATACTATTAAATAATTTCCGTGGCTTAAATCCTTATTTTTTTGTAACTTCTAACTTCTGACTTTCTTTTAATTACCAAAACCAGAAGGTCTAAAAGTTCCCCTTTTAAGGGAATGAAAAAAAATCAACTTCAGTATTTCAACCCTCTGGCTTCATCTGGAGGTACTGTTTAATAATTGATAATTGATAATGGATAATTGATAATTACCTCTCCCTAAAACGGATTGGATTGAATAATATCAAATCCGGTAGCATCGGTGTAATTAGATAGTTAATCTAGGAGTCATTTCAGTTATCAGTTATCAGCTATCAGTTATCAGCTATCAGTTAACAGTACCTCTGGCTAAACCCAGAGGCTTGAAATACTGAATCGAAATTTTTTTTCATCTCCTTAAAAGGGGAGGCTTGAGACCTTATTTTTTGGTCAACCCACCCCTACCCCCCCTTCATAAGGGCAGGGCTGTTTCATTCTGGCTTAAGGGAGAGGGGGAGCAGGGGAGTAGGGAGCAGGGGAGAAAAATCCATGCTTTACCCTAGATTTTCGCTCTTTTTATCAATTATTCTTAAAGGTTAAAAATACCAATTGTGGTTATTTGAGGGAATTGAACCAGATATTTAGACAGAGTTTAATGACACTCCGAAGCTGAAAAATAGGCAAATGGGTGGCTAATTTCTCTATTTTCTAATCCTAAACATCTCTCGTTCTCCTTAAATTGTTAATTCACGACACTTTGAAACAGCCCTGCCCTCCTGGGAGGGGTTAGGGGTGGGTTGACTCCTGACTCCTCCTTTTTTGTTTATAACTATTCAACCGGACATGATATAACTGATAACTGATAACTGATAACTGAAGAAACCATGAATCAAGAATTAGCAGAACAAACAGGACTCATATTAATCGTTGATGATACACCAGCAAACCTAGAGGTTCTCTCAGAAACACTCGGTGCAGTAGGATATGATGTAGCGATCGCCACCACCGGACAACGAGCATTAAAACAACTAGAACGAGAATTGTCAGACCTAATTTTATTAGACATAACAATGCCAGACATGGATGGCTTTGAAGTCTGTCAAAAACTCAAAGCTAATCCCACTACTCGCAATATTCCTGTAATCTTTATTACCGCTTTAGCAGATACAGACAACAAAATCAAGGGATTTGAGCTAGGGGCAGTAGATTACATTACTAAGCCATTTCAAGAGCAAGAAGTTCTTGCCAGAGTCAAAACTCATTTGCAGTTAGCCTTACTAACTCAAAACTTAGAACAAGAAGTAGCCATGAAAGTATTTTCATTAGAGCAAGCAAAACAAGCTGCCGAAGCTGCCAACAAAGCCAAGAGTCTATTTCTTGCCAACATGAGCCACGAACTCCGCACCCCCCTCAATGCAGTCCTCGGCATCACAGAGGGGCTGCAAGATGAGGTATTTGGCAGCATGAATGAGCAACAAATGAAAGCTCTACAAATTATTGAAAGCAGCGGAACACATCTGTTAGAACTCATTAACGACATCCTTGATGTCACCAAAATTGAATCTGGTCAGCTAGAGCTAAGTTGCACCCCCACTGCAGTAGCTCCCCTCTGCAAATCTAGTCTGGCTTTCATCAAACCACTTGCCCAGAAAAAAGCCATTCAGTTAAAAACGAAATTGCCCCAAAATTTACCTGAGTTGTTAATAGATGAACGACGCATCCGCCAAGTTTTAATTAACCTACTCAATAACGCCGTCAAATTCTCCCCAGATGGCGGTTCTGTCTCTCTGGAAGTTCAGGCCAACTCTCTCAACCCAAATGCTAGTGATTCACAAAATTTTCTCCGAATTGCTGTCATTGATAATGGGATCGGTATTGCCCCAGAAAACCTCAACAAACTGTTTCAGCCCTTTGTCCAAATTGATAATTCCCTAAATCGCGACTATCAGGGAACAGGTTTGGGGCTTACCTTAGTAAAACGCATCGTCGATCGCCACGGTGGGAAAGTAGAGGTCTCTAGTGAGGTCGGGGTTGGGAGTTGCTTTACGGTGGATCTTCCTTGTACTAATACTATCCTCTTCTACCCCAAACTAGAATCTCAGTCCGAAGCTAACATTGAGTACAGTCAACTTCAAAAGCAGAAAACACCATTAATTCTGCTGGCAGAAGACAATGAAGCAAATATCACTACAGTTTCCAGCTATCTGAAAGCAAAAGGTTATCGTATTATTCTGGCCAAAAATGGAGATGAAGCGATCGCCCAGGCTGAGTCGCAAAACCCTGATTTGATTTTGATGGACATTTCAATGCCAAATAAGAATGGTCTAGAAGCGATGGAGGAGATCCGCCAAACTCCCCACTTGGTCAATGTGCCAATCATTGCCCTAACTGCTCTAGCAATGACAGGCGATCGAGAACGTTGTTTGGCTGCGGGAGCTAATGATTACCTCAGTAAACCTGTTAAACTAAAACAGTTAACATCTATGATTCAAAAACTTTTAGCTACTAAGGATAAGGAGAATAGTTAATGAATATACCATCTGTTTTAGTAATTGACGACGAACCCAATAATTTTGATGTAATAGAAGCTCTTTTGAATGACCAAGAGTATGAGTTGTATTACTCTGCAAATGGAGAAGAGGCGATCGCAAACCTAAAAACCTACAACCCCGATGTAATTCTACTTGATGTAATGATGCCTGGAATAGATGGTATTGAAACTTGTCGGCAAATTAAAGCTATGTCAAAATGGCACGCAGTTCCGATCATTATGGTGACAGCATTAAGTTCCAAATCAGACCTAGCCAATTGTTTGAAAACTGGAGCTGATGACTTCATTAGTAAACCAGTCAATGGGGTGGAATTGCGAGCCAGAGTTAAATCTATGCTACGAATTAAACAACAGTATGACAACCTACAAACCATGCTGGAATTAAGGGAAGACATGGTAAACATGGTGGTTCACGATTTACGCAATCCCCTGACTATTATTATGTTTGGCTTGCAATTACTAAAAAATCACAATTATTCCCAAGAAAAGCAAAACCGGAAAATGGAGAAAATTTATGGAGCAGCACAAAGATTAGAGCGGTTAATTAATGATTTATTGAATATGGCTTTACTAGAATCCGGTAAACTTCGTCTGAAGCGCAAAAAGGTAGAAATCATTGGTATTATCCAGTCTAGCATATCCAATTTTGAAGCGATCGCTGCTCAAAAAAATCAATCTTTGGTAAGTCAATTACCAGAAATCTCTAGTTTTATAGTCTCTGTGGATGCTAATCTGATTCATAGAACTATAGATAATCTGCTCTCGAATGCTATTAAGTTTTCCCCAGACAATAGTCAAATTATCGTGAGTTTAGAAATTATCAACTCTGACATTTACAAAATCAAGGTAATTGATTCTGGTCCTGGTGTTCCCGAAGCAATACAACAAAAGATTTTTGATAAATACGAGATTGGCACAACTATGTTAGATACCTCGCAAATTGGATTAGGTTTAGCCTTTTGTAAAATGGTTGTTGAGGCACATAATGGGCAAATTACCGTGAGAAACAATCAACCACAAGGAGCTATCTTTGAGATTACTTTACCAATATCTGGTTCATTAATTGATAATGGATAATTAGATCATGTCCGGTAGCATCGGTATTGTATAGAGAAGGTAAGGAAGAAGGAAGAAGGCTTTAGTTATCTAGGAGAGAAGGAAGAAGAAAAGGAAAAACCTTACATAAGGTGTAAATATTTCCCCAACTTTTACACGACGCGACCATACCAGCGGACATGATATTATATCATTGCGACTGGAACGGAGTGGAAGGTTTGCGGAGCATTCCGGAACGGATAGCA
>NZ_JBNHEQ010000302.1:60575-113463 GCF_050016015.1 Dapis hubbardiae BLCC-M172 | reverse complement strand
ACGGCCGTTTCGCGGAGCGACATGAAACGCCCCTACGACTCCTGACTCCTCCCTCCTTATTTATAACTATTCAAGCGGACATGATATTACATCAGTAAAAAAGGTTGGGATTAAAATTAATTTTTGTTAGAGCAGTATAGCGATCCTATTTTAGTTGTAATATTTTGGTGGTAGTTAATAGATTTTTGCCGCTCTGGGTTAAAATCCTCTGCTTCTATACAGCGCTTTTCAAGTTGATGAACCACATCTTCACAACCAAAACCTAGTAGGGACGTTCCATGGAACGTCCCTACTGTGGTCTACTGAAATGAAAACCGCTGTAAGCAGGATTAGGAGGAGTTTAAATCGCTTTCTAAACTTTAAAAAAATAATCTTGCTGACTGCTGATAGCTGAGAGCTGACCGCTTTTTTAAGAATAGCTTTTGATAAAAATATGGCGAATCAAGAATATCTAGCCTTACTTAATCGTGGTGTAATTGTCTGGAATGAATGGAGATATAAAAATCCACATTTACAACCTGACTTTACTAATGCTAACTTGAGAGGTTTTAATCTAGAAGGTGTTAATTTTCAAGGAGTAAATTTAACAGGATCTGATCTATCTTTAGCTCAATTGATTAATGCTAATTGTAGAGATGCTATCTTTACTTCAGCTCAACTAATAAATGCTAATCTAACTGCTATTAATCTTCAGGGTGCTAATTTAATAAATGCTAATTTGATTTCTGCCGATCTAAGAAATGCTAATTTAATTGAAGCTGATTTAGTTAATGCTAATTTAATTGGAACTGATTTACAAAATTCTAATTGTCGATATGTTGACGCAACTTCAGCTAACCTGAGTAGAAGTAACTTAGCCAACGCAGATTTAATGAAAGCTAACTTCAGTTATGCTAATTTTAACTATGCTAATCTTTATAACAGTCAATTAATTGGGTCATATTTTTATCAGGCTAATTTAGACAAAGCTAATCTGATTAAAGCTCATATGAGTGGGATTTATTTATCAAATGCTTCTTTAAGAGAAGCAAACCTTTATAGAGCAGATTTGAGATTTGCTGAACTTAAAAAAGTTGATTTACAAGATGCAAATTTACAGGAAAGTTATTGTCGAGGTATTAATCTCAAGAAAGCTATTTTAATTAGAGCAGATTTAACAGGAGCAAATTTAAGAGGAGCAGATTTAAGAATAGCTAATTTTACTGATGCTTTGATTGATAATATTAACCTTGTAGATGCTAATCTTCAGGAAACAATTATGCCTGATATTAATTAATGGATAATTGATAATTAACTCTTGTTAAAACCATCGGATTGAAAATAAAGAAATATCCTAGCACTTTTTTTCTCTTGAAATAGAAGGCTTTATACCTTGATTTTTCGGTAAAGTTAATTACAATTATTAACTTTATTAGCACAGAATAAGGCATTTAGGTCACGGACATTCGTAAATTCCGTTTGCGGAGTATTTGGAGACAGAAAACTCAGGAGCGAGATAAATTTTGACTTTTGAAT
Organism: Dapis hubbardiae BLCC-M172; assembly: GCF_050016015.1. Classification (NCBI taxonomy): domain Bacteria; kingdom Bacillati; phylum Cyanobacteriota; class Cyanophyceae; order Oscillatoriales; family Microcoleaceae; genus Dapis; species Dapis hubbardiae. The sequence continues at coordinate 111,948 of NZ_JBNHEQ010000302.1, read as the reverse complement.
TTTGACTTTTGATTTATTCACTAGGACCTTCTAGTATTTCTTGTACCTCATTATTAGTTTTACCTAAAATCCTAGCTATAGGTGCTACTAAATTTTCCTCTACTGCTTTACCCGCATAAATATCCTTGAGTTGTTCAGGAGAAACTTTGTGAATATCACAGAATTTAATAAACTCATGGCCACTAACCTGTAGTTGTTCTTGTCTTTCCCTTAGTAGGAGAGCGATCGCTCTTGGTCCATATTTAGGTCGTTCCGCTAGAGCTATATATTTCTGCATTAAGTCATTGACTCTACTTCTTTTTCCTCCTACTCGTCGCAGCAAATCTAGACAAGCTAACCTGAGAGCTTTGCGTAGTCTTTCCTGCTCATTCATAACTTCGAGCATTTCCTCAGCATATTCGGGTTTACAAATGCCCACTAATTCTCCATCATTTAAAATTGGCACATAGAAACCCATTCCACATTCCCAAGGTAATTCTTCTTTAGTAGTCATGCCTAAGCCTCCCGCTTTTCTGTAACTTGCTAGAATTAGAATAGTGTACTATATTAATATTTGCTAATATCTATTTTATAAAAAAAACGAGAACTCTGTCCTCGCTTTTTGATTCCGCATTTTAGTCTAGAAGAATAATTTCCGTACCATAAGATAAAGCTAATGTCAATTACACTGACATAGGAGCAGAACTAGATGCAGCCAACTCCTGCAAACGCTCCTGTTGGTCTTGAGTAATGCAAGCTTGAATCACATTTTCTATATCTCCCTCTAGAAGAGGTGCAAGAGAAAAGTTCTGACTTAAGCGATGATCTGTCGCTCTATTGTCTTTATAATTATAAGTACGAATTTTTTCAGAACGAGAACCAGTACCTACTTGCGATCGCCTCATAGAACTTACTTCTGCTTGTTGCTCCTGGAGCTTAATCTCATAAAGTTTAGCCCGCAAAATCTGCATTGCTCGCTCTCTGTTTTGTAGCTGACTCCGCTCCTGGGTACAAAAAATTCTAATTCCTGTAGGCTTATGAAACAAGTCTACAGCAGTTTCAACCTTGTTCACATTTTGTCCACCAGCTCCACCAGAACGAGCAGTTGACAATTCAATATCTTTCTGGTCTATTTCAACTTCTACATCATCCACTTCTGGCATAATGGCCACTGTTGCCGTTGAAGTATGTACCCTCCCACCTGCTTCTGTCACAGGAACCCTTTGAACGCGGTGAACTCCTGCTTCAAACTTCAGCTTACTGTAAACCTGCTCCCCTTTAATTTCTAAAATTGCTTCCTTAAAACCACCCATATCTGCTAAAGACTCACTCAGCAAACTTACTTTCCAATTTTGGGTCTCTGAGTAGCGGGAGTACATTCTTACCAGATCCCCTGCCCAAATACTAGCTTCATCTCCTCCAGTACCAGCTCTAATCTCCAACATAATATTCTTGTCATCGTTGGGGTCTCGTGGCAATAGAGCAATTTTCATCTGAATTTCTAAAGATTCTAACTTAGCTTCCAATTCCTCGACTTCCAACTTAGCCATCTCTTGCATTTCTAGGTCGCCACCAGATTCTTTCAATATTTCTTTAGCATCAGTTAATTCTTCCTGAGCATTTTTCCAATCTGTATAATGATTTACAACTTCTTCTAGAGAAGAGCGTGCTTTAGCTACTTTTTGGAACTCACTGGGGTCTTTAGCAATATCTGGATCGGCCAAACGTAGAGTCAACTCATTATAGGTTTGCTCTACAGATTTTAATTTATCTAATAAATATGTTTCAGCCATTGTCAGTTGTCCTTTATCTCAAATTAGTGTTTTATTTGTAGGGGGATATTATTGAATACTTTTATGTTAATTGTTGTCTGTAATATTTGACTTAAGCATTCAGCTAGAGCGCAAATAATAAATAATTCCTTGTAAGGTTAAAGGAGCGTACTAAAGTCGTAACTTTTAATTCTCCCTCAATTTCAAGGGTTGCTTTTACCTCTTTAGCTGATAGCTGAATGCTTACTATTTGACAGACAACTAATTAAGGACAATTGACAGTCTAGCTATTTCTTACCCTTAGCTTTTTTAGATTTAGCTTTTTTAGCAGCAGATGGTTTAGTAGATTTAGAGTCACCACCTTCTTGTTTACTATATTTACGCATAAATCTTTCAACCCTTCCTTCAGTATCAATAATTTTCTGAGTACCTGTAAAGAATGGATGATTTCCCGACCAAACATCAACATGAATTTCAGGTTGTGTAGAGCCAATTGTCATTACAACTTCACCGTTACAATAAACTTTGGCTTCTGGATACCACTCAGGATGAATACCAGCTTTAGGCATTTTCTTTACTCTACTTCAATTACAAATATTTTCTTTACTATTAACTGTTTTAAATTAATTCTACTAACTTACTAAAGTAGTTCCTTAATAGAATTTAATTAATCAACAGACTAGATTCTAATAATTTATAGTTCTTTTTATTGTATCAAATTATTTGCCAATTATTACAATGGAACTGGTGATAATTGGCAAATGAACTTTATTCATGTTGATATATGTAGCTCACTCATTACTGGCGTAAAAATTCTCACGCTTAAATAATAGTTAAAGCAAGGAAGCATGGGGAAATTGCTATGCTTCTCCACTATTTAATTCTAAATTCTAAATTACAATATATAGCAGTCGAAGCAAAGATTAGGACATCTCTAAATCCTGTTTGCGGAGCATTTCCGTAGGAAAAACCCTTTGACAGTTTACTATTCCCTATTCCCTATTCCCTATTCCCTAGCGCGGAGCGCTATATCAACGCTTGGAGTATTGAGATGCTTTACGAGCTTTGCGTAAACCATACTTTTTCCGTTCCTTAGCACGGGGGTCGCGAGTCAAATATCCTTCTATTTTTAGAGGTTTACGATTTTCTGGGTCTAACTGACACAAAGCTCTAGCCACACCTAATCTAATTGACTCAGCTTGTCCAGTTAATCCTCCTCCTGTAGCTTTAACTAGAATGTCATATTCATTTTCCAAACCTAACGTTTCTAGTGGAGCTTTAGCAGATGATAAATAATTATGATTATATTGCAGGTAAAGTTCACCTTCTTTACCATTAATAATCAATTTGCCTGTACCTGGCACTAAACGTACTGATGCGACCGAAGACTTACGACGGCCAGTACCCCAGTACATAGCACGGCCACTTTCTGTTCCTTGCATTATTTTTCTCCTCCTGGAATAGTTTGAATAGTAATTGTTTCAGGTTTTTGAGCTTCGTGAGGGTGGTCAGGCCCTGGATAAACTTTTAATTTGTGGTGAAGTTTTCTGCCTAAAGAATTTTTAGGTAGCATTCCGTAAACTGCCTCCTCAATAATTCTTTGAGGCAAACGAGCTTGTAATTTAGAAAAAACTTCTGTTTTCATACCACCTGGTCTTCCCGAATGGCGACGATAAAGTTTCTGACTACTTTTCTTACCAGTTACAGTTACTTTTTCAGCATTAACTACAACTACATAGTCTCCTGTATCGATATGAGGAGTATAAGTAGGCTTATTTTTACCCCTAATAATCATGGCAATAGCAGTTGCTAATCTGCCTAGACGCTGACCTTCAGCATCAATAACATACCATTTTTTGCCTTCAACATCCTGTGGCGGCAAGTAAGTTTTATTTGTCATTTTCTTAGTTAGTTATTGTGTTTGAATTGTTTATATTTGTCTTTAGTTGAAGCATTCAGCTATTGCTTTTAGTGTGGGATAAAGGCTTGATTAATTGAGAAAAAATTAAATCCTAGAAAAGTCGGCTCCCTTAAGCTTAAAGTCTATAATTTATTAAATCTTATTTCTCACAGCTAACAGCTAATAGCTGATGGCTGAAAGCTGAAAGCTAATAGCTAGTTAAAATCAAGAATAAATTTAGGCATAGTATCATACCAAACTTCTTGGGGAAAAGGAAATTCTGGATAACCAACCCGCAATAAACAAAGACCACTAGCTGGCGCTGAATGCTTCACAACCTCCCTTCTTTCATTAACCCAAATATCTGTAAAACTTTCCAGCGATCGCTCTTTTTGTCCAACTTGAATAAGTAACCCCACCAATAACCGCATCATTCCGTACAGAAACCCACTTGCTTGAACCTCTATATGAATAAATGGACCTTCCCTTTGACAATTGACATCTTGTACATCTACCCAAGAATGGGGACGAGAAGAGCCAGCTCTTTGAAAAGCAGCCAAATGATGACGGCCAATTAAAGGATTCAAAGCTGATTGAATCAATTGTGGGTCTAAAGATGCTTGATAGTAATGCCAAACAAAAGGCATCACAAACAAATTTGGTCGTTTATCTGTATAAATGGTGTAGCGATAACGTCGCCAAACTGCGGTAAACCGTGAATGCCAAGTAGATTCTACTCTAGCCGAGCCTCTAATAAAGATATCATTACTCAATCGTGAATTGAGAATAGTAGCCCATTTATCAGCAGGAATTGGGCCTGAAACATCAAAATGAGCTACTTGAGCTGCTGCATGAACTCCTGCATCTGTTCTACCCGCCCCATGTAAAGTCACAGGTTTGTTAATTACAGAAGAGATAGTATTTTCGATTTCTTCTTGTACGGTTCGTTGATTTGGCTGTCTTTGCCAGCCATGAAAATTAGTACCTTGATATTGAATTACAAGAGCAACGCGCTGAAGTAAAGTTTGGTTATTAGCCATGGGATATTTGCAGTTTTAAAAGCTTAAAAATCAATATTTATCAACATTAATTTTTGACTTTTATCTAGTAAAATACTAACTTTTTCTAATTAATTTCCCAGTGCTTTTTAGGATAAACCTTAAATCAGTTCAATAATTGCCATTTCTGCATTATCTCCGCGACGGCGAATAGTTCTCAAAACACGAGTATACCCTCCATTTCGAGAACCATATCTTTCTTGGGCACCCTCAAATAAAGAGTGAACTAGCTGTTTGTCAAAAATATAGCCTAGAGCGCGTCGGCGAGCTGCCAATGATCCATCCTTGGCTAAGGTAATCATTCTTTCTGCTTCTGACTGTACAGCTTTAGCACGGGTTTTTGTGGTAGTAATTCGACCATGACGAATTAATTCAGTGGTAAGCGATCGCAACAGAGCGCGACGCTGGTCTGTTGGCTTACCTAACTTCGGGACACGACGAGTATGACGCATAACTACTTTGATTATTTTTTAATATTTTAGCTGGTGTTTCGGATTATTTTTTCTCCTACTTTTACTAGCAGTTTAACAAACTTAATTGTTCGCTTTTGAAAGTAATAGCTTTTCGGATTATTAAATTTTTTTTCTCCTTTTTTGATGAATTTGTTCTGTAGACAAAAATTGATTTGAATCAGTTTTTTTGTCTCTAATTAGTCTCTAATTATTGCTCTGCTGATTAAATGTCAAAGCCTTTAGCCTTTTTCAGTGCTTAAAAAGTGCGCCTGTTTCAGTTGAAAACGTTCAAAAAGTTAGCATTTTGGGCAGACAAGGACAAAAAAATTACTCCCCTACTCCCCTACTCCCCTACTCCCCTACTCCCCTACTCCTTAAAACAACTTTTTCAGCAAACCCTAAGTAGCTTTAGCAACTTTTTCTTGGGGTAAAGTTATTCCCAAGCGTTTTTGTAAAGCTTCTATCACTTCTTCAGCAGATTTTTGACCAAAGTTTTTGATTTCTAACAAATCTTCTTGACTATAATCAAGTAGGTCTGCAACTGAGTTAATTTGAGCTCTTTTTAGACAGTTATAAGCCCGAACAGATAGTTGTAATTCCTCTATAGGAATCTGACTTGTTGGATCTGTTGGTTCTCCCGATGGAGCATCTGCCATATTGGTGATATCTTTGAGTGGTTCAAACAAACCCATTAAGATACTAGCAGCATGACTCAAAGCATCTTGAGGTGTATAACTGCCATTAGTCCATATATCCATAATTAGCCTGTCTTGTTGCAAAGAACCACCAATAAGGGCATCCTCAACGGTATAGTTAACTTTACGAACTGGCATAAAAATGGCATCTATTTGCAGAAAATCTAAAGCAGTTATATCATCACGAGTACGATCTACTGCTCTATAACCAGTTCCTTTTTCAATTCTAAACTCCATCTCCAGAATTGCCCCTGGGGATAGAGTAGCGATATATTGACTGCGATCTATGACTTCAACCTCCGAAGGTACATCAAATCGATCGGCAGTTACTGTTGCAGGTCCTTCCATCCGCAACCTACCAATTTGTGGTTGCTGGGAATGACTCTTGAGAACAACCTCTTTCATGTTCAGCAGGATTTCTAGAACATCTTCTCTTACGCCCTTAATTGTGGCAAATTCGTGATTAACTCCAGCTATCCTGACTGATGTAACGGCTGTTCCCTCTAAGTTAGCTAGCAGAACCCGCCTCAGTGCATTCCCTACTGTTGTACCTTGACCACGTGCAAGTGGTTCTATAACAAACTTTCCGTACTGACTTCGATCTTTGTCAGTTCGGGACTCTACACACTCGTAATGAAATTGCGCCACGGAGTAACCTCCCTTTTCCATAAACCCCAGAGTTAATAATTTGATTAGACTCTACGCCGTTTTGGTGGACGGCAACCATTGTGAGGAATTGGGGTAATATCTCGAATCAAAGTTATTTCTAGACCCGCCCCCTGTAAAGCCCTAATTGCGGTTTCTCTTCCTGCTCCCGGACCACTTACCATTACTTGAACCTGGCGCATTCCTTGATCATTGGCTCGACGTGCTGCGCTTTCTGCTGCTGTCTGTGCAGCAAAGGGAGTTCCTTTTTTCGCCCCTTTGAAGCCACTGGAACCTGCTGATGCCCAAGAAATTACTTCACCATTTAGGTCAGCAATAGTTACAATTGTATTATTGAAGGTAGACTGGATGTAAGCCACCCCATTGGGCACATTCTTTTTTTGCTTTTTTGGACCTGTTTTTTTGCCTGGTTGTCGTGCCATATCTCTCTTTATGAGTGGGATATTAAGTTAATAATCTGCTTTTATAACAACAAGTAGACTAAATTCTAATTATTATGAAACATAAGTTTGTTAGAAACTTAATGATTATGATTAGAAATACTTTTATTGGTGTTAAATCAAACAATTTGCTAGTTATTAAATGTTCTATATTATACTCTTAAATACTAGCTAGCCGCAACACCTCACAGTTAGAGTCAACTTGTTGATTTGATAATTCTCGATCTTGATCTAGATTTTTTTTGATTGTCAATGTAGAATTATGATTCTACAATTCCGACCAAAGCTCAAATAGCTAATATTTTATTTTTCCCCCATCTGATTTTTTCACCTAAATCTAAATCTATAAAAAATCAACTAGGAAAAAATTTTTATCTGCTGAATAATAGCTATAAATAGACAAGAATAATTGACTTTTCAAGTTAGCAATTTAATTCAATTAAACTCTTGTCAATTTGAGTGAGTTATATCACTATAATTAATGTCAATTATTCATAATCTGAGATAGTTAGCTTGCATTACATAGTATAAGTATTTTTACTTAAATAAGCCATGTAAGATTAAGGCATAAGTATAATCTAATCAAATAACACTCGTTATTAAAGACTTGACTAAATTTTCATCAGACTTTATTTAATTAGATAGATACTAATCTTTTCTTAACTAAGAACTTCCAAAAATAAAAATATACATATACAAGCAAACTTCTACTTCTTAGCAGCAGCTTTCTTCTTACCAGCTACAGTTCGCCGTACACCTCTACGAGTTCTTGCATTAGTGCGAGTTCGCTGTCCTCTAACTGGTAAACCCATTCTATGTCGGCGACCTCGATAAGTACCAATGTCCATCAATCGTTTGATGCTCATGGCTTCAAATCTTCTGAGGTCTCCTTCAACCTGATAGTTGTTTTGGATTACAGAACGAAGTGCTGCTACATCCGCATCACTTAAATCCTTGACACGGATATCAGGATTTACACCTGTTTCAGCTAAGATGTCTTGAGACCGAGATAGTCCTATTCCATATATATATGTCAGACCAATTTCTATACGCTTATCGCGTGGGAGGTCTACCCCAGAAATTCGTGCCACTTTACTTTTTCTCCCTCACCTTTAGATAGAATTTACATCAGCTTGATGAGTATGGACTACTATACTCTTAATATCTGTGTCTAAGATTATGTCTAACCTTGACGTTGTTTATGTTTGGGGTTAACACATATCACCATTACTCGCCCTCGACGACGAATAACACGACACTTTTCACAAATTTTTTTGACAGATGCTCTAACTTTCATGCCTTTTTTGGCAACGCTACAAATTTTATATTATATCATCTAGATATATTTTCAGCAACTAAGCTGAACCTCTACGAATCTGACAAAATCTTAAAAATAGGTTGTATAAATACTATTTTTTCCGAAGTCGATAGGTGATTCGGCCTTTTGTCAAATCGTAGGGTGTTAACTCTACCTTGACTCGATCGCCTGGTAGAATTTTGATGTAATTGCGACGGATTTTACCGGAAATATGAGCTAGTACATTAAACCCATTATCCAAGTCTACCCTGAACATAGCATTAGGTAGGGATTCCGTCACTGTTCCCTCCATTTCTATGAGATCTTGTTTAGCCAACTTTTAATAACCTCAACCCTGCAAGTAAGAAATTTAGTTTGGGATTAGCCTGATTATTTCAGTTGATTCCCTTAACATATCTTATCAAAAGTTTTTAATTTTTAGAGGTTATTCAGTATGAGGGATAATATCTCTACAAATATTTAGCTGGCTTATGTAACTTCAAAAATCTAATTTTAGGTATAAAAAGTTTAAATTTTTCACCTTCAAAATCTGATTCCAAGTTACTTCAGCTTAGTTGATCAACCGCTTGTTTCAGAGAATCAGTCACAGCATCAATGGCATGATTTCCATCTACAGTAATTAACTGTTGACTTGCTTCATAAAACTCAATCAAAGGTTCTGTTTGTTGATAATAAACTTGTAAACGATTTTTAATAGTTTCTTCATTATCATCTTGACGACCCCTTGATAACAAACGAGCTACTAAAATATCATCCGGCACTTGTAAATTAATGACTTGAAAAGAATTACTAATTTTAGCTTTTCCTGTGTCAGTCTCATTTTCATTTGTACTTGTAGACAAAAGTTTTTTGACAAACTCCTCTGCCTGAGTTACAGTCCGGGGAAAGCCATCTAGAATCCAACCATTCTGAGCATCAGGGTTTTCCAATCTTTTTTGAACCATATCAAGGATAAGTTCGTCAGGAACTAGATCGCCTTTATCCATATATTCTTTGGCTTGAATACCCAAAGGAGATTCTTCTGCTACATTAGAGCGCAAAATATCACCCGTAGAAATATGAGGAACGTGGTAAAACTCTGCTATTAGAGAAGCTTGTGTTCCTTTCCCTGCTCCCGGCGGACCCAAAAAAACCAGTTTTACCACTATTGCTTCACCATTCCTTCGTATCTTTGGGAGATAACATAAGTTTGAATTTGTTTGGCTGTATCTATTGCTACACCTACTAGAATTAATAGAGAAGTAGCTCCTAATCCTCTAAATGTAGGTACACGGGTGGCACTTTCTACCGCAGTCGGAACTATTGCTACTAAACCTAGGAAAATAGCTCCCAGGAAAGTCAAGCGATTCAAAACTTTCTCTATATACTCGCTAGTAGTTTTACCTGGACGAATACCTGGAATACTTGCCCCCATTTTCTTCAGATTCTGCGACATATCAATTGGGTTCATAATTAGGGATGCGTAGAAATAACTGAAGAATAAAATCAAAACGAAGTAAAATAAAGCATACAGCCAAGGAGTAGGACCACTAGGACTTATCGCAGTAGCAATCTGAGATATAATAGGGCTATTGGCAAACTGAGCTAAGGATACAGGTAATATCAGAACTGCTGAGGCAAAGATGATGGGCATTACTCCACCTTGATTCAATCGTAAAGGTAGATAGCTTTTTGTTTCCCGATATAGTTTTCTACCTACTTGACGACGAGCTGAAAGTATAGGAATTCTGCGACTTCCTTCTTGCACAAATACAATACCAACAATCATTACTAGGAACACCAGCAACAAAATAATTGCCCGGCCAACGATCGCCCGGTCTCCTCCTTCAAACAATTTAATCGTGTCCCCTAATGACTGAGGAAGTACAGCAACGATGTTCACAAAAATAAGTAAGGATGCGCCATTTCCAATACCTCTTTCTGTGATTAATTCTGATATCCACATCACAAACATTGAACCTGCTGTAATTGCCAAAATAGTTTTAGCAATAAATATAGCTCCTGGATTAATTGCTACAGTTACAAATTCTCCATTAATCTCTCCAGATGAGTTATTCAGAAATATTGCTAAACCAAAGCTTTGTAAAACTGACCAACCCAACGCCACATAACGAGTAATTTGAGAAATCTTGCGGCGTCCTGCCTCACCTTCATTTTTCTGCAAGTTTTCCAAACTTGGTAGAGCTGCGGTCATCAATTGAATAATAATTGATGCGTTAATATAGGGTATGATTCCTAATGCAAAAATACCTAATGCGGAAAAACCACCACCAGAAAAAAGGTCGAGGAATCCAGTTAAAGCCTGATTTCCAATTGTTTCTTTAAAAGCTTCTCTATCTATCCCTGGTACTGGTAGGTAAACACCTAAGCGCACCAACAGGAGTAAACCTATTGTTACGAGAATTCGCCCTCGCAACCCGGCAGCTTGGGCCATCTGCAAGAATGTCTCTTGAGCAGTTGGTGCCTTGTCTCTACTAATGTCCATATCTATTTGAGATTTTGTTTTTTATATTTTTGATTTTAGCAAAGTTGGGCAGAATCCTCCGCTTTCAGATATGTTAGTTCTCTTGTCCGTGTGTTGAGTCTTCATTAGAGACAGTTTTAGAGCCAATTTCTTGGCAACTGCCACCTGCTGCTTCTATTTTTGTTCTAGCTGAAGCTGTAAAAGCTGCTGCATGAACTTTGAGTGCGACGTTCAACTCTCCATCTCCCAGAACTTTAAGTGGACCATCGTCGCTGGTAATAATTCCAACTTCCATTAGGGAAGCAAGAGTTACCTCTGTGTTAGCTGGCAATGATGCTAACTTACTCACATTTATAATCGTGTATTTTTTCCGATTTACCATCGGAAAACCTTTTAATTTTGGCAAGCGACGATATAAGGGATTTTGGCCACCTTCAAATCCTGGTCTGGTGCTGCGACCAGACCGAGATTTTTGACCCCGCATCCCTTTACCGCAGCTTGCACCTTGGCCTGCGGAGATTCCCCGGCCTACTCTACGACCGCGCTGTTGGGAACCTTTTTTTGGAATTGCATCTTTTAATCGCATATTTATTAATCTTTATTAGCTGTTAATTTACCTTGACATCCTCCCGAAGCAGAAACCGGGTTTATCGGCGAAATGGTATTAAAAACAAGGTCGGGGCAATAAACCCGGTTTCTTGTTTGAGTGCGTAAGTCCTGTAGGCATTAATTATCCAATTTCCCATTAGTCTAGTTTGGGACTAAACATATAAATTTTCTATAGGTACATCTCGCTCTTGAGCTACATCTGCTAATGTCCTCAAGCCATCTAAAGCGTTAACAGCAGCTCTGGCATTATTTAATGGATTATTAGAGCCTAACTGTTTGGCTAATATATTCTGAACACCTGCTAGTTCCAGAACTGTTCTAACAGCTCCCCCCGCAATAACTCCTGTACCTGGTGCTGCTGGCCGCATCATTACTTTGGCTCCTCCACCAATACCATTTACTGGGTGAGGAATAGAATTAGATTTGGTGAGTGGAACTTCTATGATATGTTTTTTACCATCAGCCACTCCTTTCTTTACAGCACCGATAACATCTGCGGCCTTACCCACTCCTACGCCTACTTGACCACGTTCATTGCCGACTACGACAATAGCCCGGAAGCTCAGATTCTTACCACCTTTTACAACTTTGGTGACTCGGCGAATTTGGACAACTCTTTCTTGCCATTCACTTTCTTTCTCTTTTGTACGGCTGCTTTTTTTCCGACGTTGTTGTTGCTGCTCTGCCATAGTTCTTACCTTTTGTCAAGTTCATTGTTTATTTCTGTGACTTGTAATTACTTAGAAGTCTAACCCAGCTTCACGAGCTGCATCAGCCAAGGCTTTGACACGACCATGATAAAGATTTCCACCACGGTCAAAAACTACTTTTTCTATTCCTTTTTCTAGCGATCGCTTGGCAATTAATTTTCCTACTTCTGTAGAAGCATCACAGTTAGCACCAGATTTAACATTTGATTTTACTTCTGCTTCTACAGTTGAGGCCGCCACCAAAGTATGCTGTGTAGTATCATCAATTATTTGTGCATAGATATGCATATTTGAGCGAAATACTGATAACCTTGGACGTTCTGGTGTTCCAGATACCTTTTTCCGGACTCGGCGATGTCGCTTTCTGATTGAATCTTGACGAGTGTATTTCATTGTTTATTTTTTACCTGACTTACCCGCTTTGAGTTTAATCATTTCTCCGGCATAACGAATGCCTTTACCCTTATATACTTCTGGTGGACGCACAGCACGAATTCGTGCTGCGGTATTTCCCACCAATTCTTTATTAATACCATTAATAATTACGTTGGTATTATTTTCTACTGCTATATTAATACCTTCAGGAGAAGGCATTTCAACTGGTTTACTGTAACCCACGTTTAATACCAAAGTCTTGCCTTGAACTTGGGCACGATAACCTACACCTTGAATCAATAGTCGCTTTTCGTATCCTTTAGATACACCTTCGACCATATTGGCAACAAGGCTGCGACAAAGACCATATCTCTGACGAGCCCGGCGAGACTCTTCTTGTGGTTTAACAATAATAGTCTCTTCTTGTTGTTCCACTCCTATCTCAGGTGGCAATACCCTAGAAAGTTCACCTTTAGGACCTTTGACTGTCACTTTTTGACCCTCAATGGTAATGGTCACTTTTTTAGGTATTGGGATTGGAAGTTTACCAATTCGTGACATAACTTGTTCTTATATTTAAGTTGCTAGCTGTTTTTTGTTTTGCTCGATCAATAGCTATCTATACTATTTATTTTGGTTATATAGCATTACAAAAAAGTGTATAGTTTGGAGCTGATAGCTGATAGCTATACTACCAAACATAGCAAAGAACTTCTCCGCCGACACCTCTTTTTCTAGCTTCTCTATCAGTCATAATTCCACTAGATGTAGAAATAATAGCTATTCCTATTCCACCTAAAACCCGTGGCAATTCTTTGCGATTTTTATAAACCCGTAGTCCTGGTTTACTAACTCGCTTCAAGTATCTAATGATGGGTTGGCGATTTTTGCCTTTGTATTTTAAAGAAATAACTAAGTATTTCTGAATACCTTCCCCTTCCTGTTCAAACTCACCAATAAAGCCTTCTTCTTTCAAGACTTTAGCAATACTGCGAGTCATCTTTGTTGCTGGAACTTTTGTTGTTGTATGTTGCGCCATGCAGGAGTTGCGAATTCGCGTCAACATATCTGATATTGTGTCGTTAGCCGCCATTTTTTCCCCTTTTCTTTAACTCTTTAGTTAATTACTCTGGAAGGGCATTCCCATTTCTTTAAGTAGGGCACGGCCTTCTTCATCACTATTAGCTGTGGTAATAATTGAAATGTCCATTCCTCGAATTTGATCGATCTTGTCATATTCTATCTCTGGAAAAATCAGTTGTTCTTTGACGCCTAAACTATAATTGCCTCGACCATCAAAGCTCTTAGGATTTATGCCTCGAAAATCTCTAATTCTAGGTAATGCTAAATTAATTAGTCTATCTAAAAATTCATACATTCTTCCAGAACGTAGAGTAACCATAACTCCTACTGGCATTCCTTCACGAATTTTAAAGCCAGCGATCGCTTTCTTTGCCCTAGTTACTACTGGTTTTTGACCTGTAATTGTAGCCATTTCCTTGACAGATGAATCTAAGGCTTTGGCATTTTGGGATGCTTCCCCTAAACCACGATTAATTGTTATTTTCACCAGCTTTGGTACTTGGTGAATATTTTTATACTTAAATTGCTCCATCATTTTAGGAACAATTTTTTCATGGTAATATTTCTTTAGTCTTTCTGCCATAGTTTTGCTTATTAGTTGAAGAATTTACTGGAGTTTAATCAATAATTTCTCCTGTTTTTTTGAGCTTTCGTACTTTGCGACCATCTTCTGTAAATGTATAACAAATACGACTAGCTACTTTTTCTTTAGTAGAATAAAGCATCACGTTAGAACTATGAATGGGAGCTTCAACAGTAACAATTTTACCCGATTCTCCTTCTTGCTGAGGTTTAACGTGCTTTGTTTTGACGTTAACATCTTTAACTACCACTTTGCTGATTTTTGGTAATACTTGGAGGATTTCACCTACCTTACCTTTATCTTTTCCAGCAATTACTTGAACTGTGTCACCTTTTTTAACGTGAATTTTATAGCGTACAGGTTTTCCCCTGGCAGTCATCAAGGGTTTTTTCTTTCTAGACATTACAGTACCTCCGGTGCTAGGGATACAATTTTAGTAAAATTTTTGTCTCGTAATTCACGAGCTACTGGACCAAATACGCGAGTTCCCCGTGGATTTCCATCTTGGTTAATGATAACTGCTGCGTTATCATCAAACCTAATGCTCATACCACTATCTCGACGCAGACCTTTTTTAGTTCTAACAACAACAGCTCTAACTACATCTGACTTTTTCACAGCCATATTAGGAGATGCGTCTTTAACGACACCTATAATTACATCACCTATGCGTGCATAGCGACGATTTCCACCACCGATTACACGGATACACATTATTTTGCGGGCACCGCTATTATCAGCGACATTTAATACACTTTCTTGTTGAATCATGGTGGTTTTTCTGAAATTTCTAGATGTTTATGCCAAACCAATTTTATTTCTTAAGTTTAGTTAGGATTTGATTTTTGTTAACTTTGAATAGTTTTACTCGGATTAATAAAACCAACCATTAACTAATCTTAGAATTAATTATTTCAGCAAGTTCCCAACGTTTAGTACGACTCAGAGGGCGAGTTTCTGTAATCCTAACGCGATCGCCTTCGTTACATTTATTTTCCTCGTCGTGAACTTTATATCTTTTAGTTTTAACGACTGTTTTACCGTATCTAGGGTGAGCGGAGCGGTTTTCTACTGCTACCACTATTGTTTTTTGCATTTTGTTGCTGACAACTACACCCACTCTTTCTTTAGCTGCCATAATTTTCCTTCTTTATGAATTAAAAGTGTTCTTGTACTAGCTTTCAGCTTTCAGCTTTTAGTAGTTACGGGTTAAAAAGATGGTTGAGGATGTTTTAAAATTCCCCTTATCGCAGGTTAAAATAATAATCTAAATGAATTGTAAGTGCTAACCACTTAACCACTTTTTTAATTATTTAACCTATAAATAAAATTCTTATAAATAAAGTGTTAACAATAAAGATTTTACTAACTATAACACTTAATTAATTGTTGATTTTTATTCAGGGGTTTCTTCTGTTTCAACGGCAGTAGAAGTTTCTACCACTTTAGCTAATTCCCGTTCTTTTTCTATTGTTAATAACTGAGCCAGTCGATGGCGGTTATGCTTGAACAGGTGTGGTTTTTCCATTCTTCCTGTACCTTTGAGGATGCGTAAATCGAACAAGTCTCGCTTAACTTTCACTATTTCAGCAGCTAGTTCTTCATCACTCAATTCCCTCACTTCTGATATTTTCGGGAAAGGCATAAATTAATCCTCCTTAGGCTCCTCGCGTACAATAAACTTTGTCTTAATTGGCAACTTAAATGATGCCAAACGCATAGCTTCACGAGCTATATCTTCTGCAACTCCGCCCAACTCAAACATAATACGACCTGGTTTAACCACTGCCACCCAATATTCAGGGGCACCTTTACCAGATCCCATACGAGTTTCTGCTGCTCTCATTGTAACTGGTTTATCTGGAAACACACGAATCCAGATTTTTCCACCCCTACGAATGTAACGAGTCATAGCACGACGAGCGGCTTCTATTTGACGGGAAGTAATCCAAGAAGGTTCTAATGCTTGGAGTGCATATTGTCCGAAGGAAATAGTATTGCCACTATTGGCATTACCTCTCATTCGTCCGCGTTGCTGTTTGCGGAATTTCGTTCTTTTAGGACTTAACATAGTCTACTATTTTGTTCTTGATTTGGTATTTTCCTAGAAAGTTTGTTATAGCAGTAATCACAAAGGTCAATAATTTCAAAAAAAAGTTTAAACCATTAAAGTCTAGACATTTGATGCTATTTTCAAGCTACTTTTTTACTTGAATACCAATTGATTATTCGTCGATAATCATTTTTGACTTTTGAATTTTGACTTTCTTGAAATTTACCCTTCGTTAGACCTGTCTTCATATTGCTGACGACGTTTTTGTTGTCTACGTTTTGGTTGCCTTTCTTGAGCACTAGCAACTTCTTCCTGACCAGGAATTATTTCTCCTTTGAAAATCCAAATTTTAATACCAAGAATACCGTAAATTGTCTTAGCAGTACAATAGGCATAATCAATATCAGCTCTCAAAGTATGTAAGGGTACACTACCTTCTCTTGTTACCTCAGTACGAGCAATTTCTGCTCCGTTAACCCTGCCACTTACTTGTACCTTAATACCTTCTACACCAGCTTTTTGCGCTCTAGTTATAGCTTGACGTACAACTCGGCGAAAAGATACCCTTTTCTCTAGTTGTTGAGCAATGTATTCACCAATGAGCATAGCATCAGTGTCTACTTTGGCAACTTCAACAACATTGATTCTAATTTGACGGTTGCTACCCAAAAGTTTTTGTAACCCTACCCTCAAAGAATCAATTCCTGCACCACCTCTACCAACTACCACACCAGGTCTAGCGGTGTTAACTTCTAAGTCTATCTGCTCTGCTTTTCTCTCAATTCTGATTTGAGAAATCCCTGCATTAGCAAGAGTTGCTTTCACATATTGACGAATTTTGTAGTCTTCTTCCAACAATTCTGGGTAGTTCTTAGCGTCAGCGTACCAACGGGAACGATGCTCTTGGGTAATACCTAGTCTAAAACCAGTTGGATGTATTTTTTGTCCCATTACTTACTCTTTATATAGTGTTTTTATCTAAGTTGACAAATTCCTCAGCTTACTTAATCAACTAAAGAGGCAACTGCCACTGTAATGTGACAAGTAGGTTTACGAATTTTGTAAGCACGACCTTGAGCGCGGGGTCGATAACGTGGTAAACAAGGGCCTTGATCTGCGAAAGCCTTGGATATAACTAAGGTTTCTGGATCTATTCCGTTGTTATTCTCCGCGTTTGCTGCTGCTGAACGTAATACTTTCCGAATCGGACCACAAGCTCGGTATGGCATAAATTCCAGGATAATTAATGCTTCCCGGTAAGAAATGCCACGAATTTGGTCAAGGACTCGCCGTACTTTAAACGGAGACATTCGGATATAACGAGCTATTGCTTTTACTTCTGTACTGGTATCTATAGGCATACCTATCTCCACTTAATCAATTCTAAGTTATTTATCTTTTTGACTTTCTATCTGAACCGTGACCCCGATATGTTCTAGTCGGTGCAAATTCACCTAATTTGTGACCTACCATCTGATCGGAGACAAAAACGGGAACGTGCTGACGTCCGTTATGTACGGCGATAGTATGACCAACCATATCAGGAATAATTGTTGAAGCTCTTGACCAAGTTTTAACTACCTGTTTTTCATTTTTAGCATTTAAAGCTTCTATTTTCTTCAAGAGACTATCTGCAATGAATGGTCCTTTTTTTAATGAACGAGACATAATTGAATTTATGGTTTATTTGATACAATTAAAAAATGATCCTGCTGATTGCTGAATGCTAAGAGCTGAATGCTTCTCAGTTCTAGCTTTGACGACCACCTTTGCCTCGTTTCGAGGATTTACGCCGACGTTGTACGATTAAAGCATCACTCTGTTTTTTCTTCTTCCGGGTTTTCAGACCTAATGCTGGTTTACCCCAAGGAGTAACAGGTCCACTTCTACCAACTGGTGCCCTACCTTCACCACCACCATGAGGGTGATCGACTGGGTTCATCACACTACCTCTAACGGTTGGTCTCTTGCCTTTCCAGCGATTACGGCCTGCTTTACCTAGACTAATATTTCTATGCTCAATGTTACCTATTTGGCCTAAAGTTGCGTAGCAGCTTGCTCTAATTTTACGCCGTTCGCCAGAGGGAAGTTTGACTGTTACATACTCACCTTCTTTCGCTACTACTTGAGCTACAGCACCAGCAGAACGCGCCATTTGTCCTCCTTTCCCAGGAACGAGTTCTATGTTATGAACATCTGTACCCAAAGGAATTTGACTTAGAGGTAAAGCGTTACCAATTTCAAGGGGAGCATTGACTCCAGAGGTAACTATTGCTCCAACTTTTAATCCCACGGGATGTAGGATATAGCGTTTTTCTCCATCTTGATAATGTAGAAGTGCTATTCTGGCGTTCCGGTTAGGATCGTATTCAATTGCTGCTACTTTAGCTGGAATATTATGTTTGTTACGATGGAAGTCGATAATACGATATAGTTTTTTACTACCTCCGCCTCGGTGACGACAGGTGATTACACCACGATTATTACGACCCTTTTTTCTATGTTTGAATTTAACCAGAGACTTTTCTGGTTTCGAGCGAGTTACTTCCGCGAAGTCGGAAACACTATGTTCTCGGGTACTTGGTGTATAGGGTCTGTAGGAACGAATACCCATAATTTATGCTGCTCTATGCCAATATATTTTACAGATTAATTGCTTTAAATTGCTCAAATATTTTTGATCAAAATAATCAGAGCCAAAACCTCGCATTTTAATCAGTTACCAGTTATCAGTTAAATATTTTTTCTAGTTTAATCGCGCGGAACTAAAGTAAGAATTTAACTTTTGAAATCCCCGGAACCAAAACAATTTCTGACTTCTGACTTCTGACTTCGTTATAGGTCTGGGAACAGGATTTTCCTAATTGGTTCCCCATCTTCTAGAGTGACAATAGCTCTTTTATATTGAGGTTTAAAACCCATGAATTTGCCTACTCTGCGTTTTTTTCTTGGTAAGTTTAGGGTATTGATACCTGTTACTTTTACCTCAAATAGTTGCTCAATTACTTCTTTTATCATTGGCTTTGTTGCCCTTGGATCTACATCAAATGTATATTGATTTAGTTCCATTAACCTAGTAGCTTTTTCTGTAATAATTGGGGCTTTAATTATATCTACTAAGTCTCGTGAATCAAGTTTCATCTCCGTAGACCTCCTGAATTTTGGCAATTGCTGTTGCAGTTGCTATAATTTTGTCCGCTTCTAGAATATCGTAAATATTCAAGTTGTTAGCTAGAGTTATTTTCAGCTTGGCAACGTTGCGACCTGACAAATATACGTTTTCTTGCTTTTCTGGTAAGACTAAGAGAACTTTTGATTCTGTATCTACTCCCCAACGAGCGATCGCTTCTACCAATTCTTTTGTTTTTGGTTTAGGGAATTGTTCGGCAAACTCTTCTATAACTATTAAGTCTTCTGAGCGACTTTGGAAAGCAGTGCTAAGTGCTAGCCTTTTTTCCTTACGGTTCATTTTGTGGGAATAGTCTCTTGGTTTAGGACCAAAAATTACACCACCACCACGCCATAGGGGTGAACGGATCGAACCTGCTCTTGCTCTACCTGTTCCTTTTTGTCGCCAAGGTTTACGACCACCACCTCTAACTTCGGATCTGGTTTTGGTGCTAGCTGTTCCCTGGCGGTTATTTGCCATTTGTAGTCTTAGGGATCTGTGAACAACATGAGCGGCACTTTCTTCTTTCGCTACTCGTAAGTTGAGAGTTGCTTGCCCAGTTTCTTCACCTTGCCAGTTTTTTATGACACAATCAACCATCTTTTTTTCTCAAAAATTTTCTCTATTTTTGACCTACTATGTTTGCTGGAGCAATACTAATTAATGCGCCTGGTTTTCCAGGAATACTTCCTTTAATTAGCAATAAGTTACGTTCAGTATCTATTCTCGCTACTTTTAGTTTTCTAGTAGTGACTCGCACGTTTCCTAACTGCCCTGCCATTTTCTTACCTGGATAAACACGTCCTGGAGTTGTTCCCGGACCTGTGGAACCTGGTAAACGGTGGTTTTTAGAACCGTGAGCCATTGGTCCACGTCTAAAGTTATGACGTTTTTGATAACCAGCAAAGCCTTTACCGATACTTTTTCCACAAACGTCAACCAGTTGACCTGCTTCAAATAGATCGACTTTTATTTGTTGACCTAATTCAAAGTTACCTGTATTATCTACTCTGTATTCTCGTAGATGACGTAAAGGAGTACCACCTGATTTAACCAAATGACCTTGTTGAGCATTGGTTAAATACTTATTAACTTCTTTTGGTTCTTTTGTATTTAGTTTACGGGTTTTATTTTTGGCTTCACCATATCCAATTTGAACTGCAGTATAACCATCTGTTTGTTCAGTTTTGATTTGGGTAACTACACATGGTCCGGCTTGAACTACTGTTACAGGAATTGCTTTTCCAGTTTCAGCTTCAAACACTTGTGTCATGCCTAGTTTTGTGCCAAGGATACCAACTACCACTGTCGCTCTCCTTTATTTTTTTTATGCACTACAACATTATATTAATGGAAATAAATCGCCATTTTTATTATTCTAATGACATATCTATTTCCAAGTCGTAAATCATACTATTAATCTGTAGGACTTACGCAAAAACCAGATATATCAATGACATTTCGTGATTTTAAAAATAATAATCAGGGTAATAAACCTGATTTCTTATTTAGGTGTGTAAGTCCTGAATCTAGATGTTTTAATATAGACTATTTATAGAGAATTGCATCTCAATTAGGTCTCGTATTTGCAGGCAATATATCTGCACTACTTTTTTGACACCATATTTAATTCAGATAAATTCAGGAACTAATACTTAGCAGTAAAAAAGCTTATCGCCTGTTGAAGACGATATTATTTTTTTTAACTTTGTTGTCTTTAATTTATCTAGTTATGACTGTATATTCGCCAGGACTTGAGTAGCTTGCCACTCAGTATCCGTTTTATTATTTGTTAACAGCCACTAACAAATAATTCCTACTTCATCCTATAAGTTAAGTATGGATTAGTCTTATCCTTACTTTACTCTTAGCTTAGATAAAAATAGGTAGTTAATGCCTTTAAGGCCAAACAAACCTTTTTTCGGCGACAATATATTATTGTATATTATTTACTAATACTTGTCTAGAGGTTGAAACAATTTTTTTTTGAAGTTGCTAGGAACACAAGTATCTTTGCTTGAAGTAACTATAATGTAGACCAAGTATAATCAGCTAGGATCTAAGAATTTAGGGACAAAATTAAGCATGGCATTGATTACAACTGGTCGAGGAATAATTCGGGATTTAGAGAAGTCTGGATCTTTGGCCGTTTATGTTCCTTTGGAAGGAGGATTTGAAGGGCGTTATCAACGTCGTTTAAGAGCTTCTGGCTATGTAACTCACAATATTACTGCTAGAGGATTAGGTGATTTGGCCATGTATCTCACAGGGGTACATGGAGTTAGACCTCCTCACTTAGGTAAGAAAACTGTAGGTAATGGTGCAGCGGTTGGCTATGTCTACTATGTACCACCAATTGTCAGTTATAAATTGGAACATTTACCAGCCAAGGCTAAGGGTTTGATTCTGTGGATTATAGAAGGTCAGATTTTATCTAGTCAAGAAATTGAGTATTTAACTGGCCTACCTAAGTTGGAACCACGAGTAAAGGTCATCGTGGAAATGGGTGGCGATCGCTTCTTTAGGTGGACACCACTTCAAGATACTTTGGTGCCTGCTTAGGAAGTAGGGGATTCATTAATTGATAATTGATAATTGATAATTGATAATTGATAATTACCTCTCCCTTTTAGGGAGAGGATTGAAACAAAGGCAGAAAAGATTTATTTTTTTCCCCTTGAAAGGGGAGGCTTTAAACCTGAATGGTCTAATTATTTAATTGTTTAATTATTAATTATTTCGGTAAGCGAGTGAGGGAGTGAGGGAGTGGGGGAGTGGGGGAGCATTTTTCCTGTATTACTTCTATGCCACTTCCTGCTCCCTTCCTCAAAGATTTAATCGCCATTGATTCTAAATGGATTCTATAGGTAAGAACTAATAGATAGCATAGATAGCAGATTAAGTCTAATCCATAATTTGTCTAGTGAAGCATTAGTGGGTGAAAGACAAAACCTCAACTATAATAAATCTTTGTTGGGGTACTTCACCTTTGTACCTCGGATTTTTTTGAGCTAAAAGCTAACATATAAGCGTGAGAGAACGCTACTATCCTTTAAATTCCCTTAAAGAGGGCCACTGGTTTAAATTAATCTGTGGGGCCAGCTTTCAACACCTGCCAACGGTGAGAAATTTAACATTAGCTTATACTTTGGCAGGTGCAGATTGTATTGATGTGGCTGCAGACCAAGCGGCGATCGCTGCGGCGAAAGAGGCTGTGGAAGTTGCATCTAGGCTTAAGACCTTGGCCAATAATCGGAGATTTGGCTACCAAGGAAGGCCATTGATAATGGTCAGCATCAATGATGGAGAAGATCCTCATTTTCGCAAAGCTGAGTTTGACCCCACCATTTGCCCCACAGACTGTTGGCGACCTTGTGAGAAAGTATGTCCGGCAGATGCTATAGTTTTTTCTGACAATAGAGATGGTGTAATACCTGACTATTCAGGAGTGATAGATGAACTTTGCTACGGTTGTGGCAGGTGTTTGTCTGTGTGTCCTAACCAATTAATACAGGCTCGCTCTTATGTATCTACTCCTAGTTCTATTGCATCATTAGTATTGCAGACTGGTGTAGATGCCATAGAAATTCATACGCAAGTGGGAAGAGAAACTGATTTTCAGCGACTCTGGAAAAATATAAAGCCCTGGGTAAGTCAATTAAAACTAATAGCAATTAGTTGCCCGGATGGGGAAGGGCTAATAGAATATTTATACAGTTTGTATGAAATGATTTCTCCTCTTCCCTGTACTCTAATTTGGCAAACTGATGGTAGGCCAATGAGTGGAGACATTGGGGCAGGTACTACCGCAGCTACAATTAAATTGAGTCAAAAGGTGCTAGATGCAGGATTACCAGGGTATGTACAACTAGCAGGTGGTACAAATAATTCTACCATAGTCAAGCTAATGGCTGCGGGTTTGCTGGCAAATAAGAGCCAGGAACAAGACAAAGAACCCATCAATAATTTAACTACTCCCATTTCAGAAAATAAATTTGTTGCTGGTGTAGCTTATGGTAGCTACGCCCGTGTTCTGTTGTCACCAATTTTGGAAAAGTTAGAAACAATGCACAAATCACAACTACAGGCAATTGAATTTGCCTGCAATCAAACTGGCGTCAATACAAAAGACGTTAATCAACACCAGAGTAACAACTCTCAACTAACAAAGCTAGAAACTGTACCGGAAATTCTTTCGGAAGCTGTCAGTTTAGCTAGTTCTCTAGTTTCGCAAATTAAAAGATTGGAGATAGGCAAGAGTTTGAATTAATGTGAAGCTCTCATAAACCAAGGTTTCAGTTTTTGCCTCTCATTCATCTCTTTTATCACCCATGTAGATAAAGTAACTTTAAACAAAGAATGCACATTACAGACGACCTTTATAGATTATTAGAAATTGTGCCGGATCAAATCAGACGGCCTTTACAGCAGCATCAAGAGCGAAATCATCTGATTGAAATTGTGATGGATCTGGGTCGTCTCCCAGAAGCTCGTTTTCCATCCCACGCAGAATATTTGGGTGAAATTCCTATTTCGAGAAAAGACTTGAGTTATTCTATAGAACGAATTGGTAGTTTTAGTAGTGATAATCGAGCAGGTATTGAGCAGACGCTACACCGAATTAGTGCGATGCGCAACCGCACTGGAGAAGTTATTGGTTTGACTTGTCGGGTGGGGCGGGCAGTATTTGGCACAATTGCTATGATTCGTGAATTGGTGGAAACGGGAAGGTCAATTTTGATGCTTGGTCGCCCCGGTGTGGGAAAAACAACGGCACTACGAGAAATTGCACGGGTGCTTGCTGATGATTTAGGAAAACGGGTCGTAATTATCGATACTTCTAATGAAATTGCTGGAGATGGAGATATTCCTCACCCTGCTATTGGTCGTGCCCGTCGGATGCAGGTTGCTACTCCTGAAGAACAGCATCGTGTAATGATTGAGGCGGTGGAAAATCATACGCCAGAGGTGATTGTGATTGATGAGATTGGCACGGAACTGGAAGCTTTGGCAGCGAGAACGATTGCAGAACGTGGGGTGCAGTTGGTGGGTACTGCTCATGGAAATGAGATTGAAAATTTGGTGAAAAATCCAACTTTATCGGATTTGATCGGGGGTATTCAGGCTGTAACTTTGGGTGATGATGAGGCACGACGACGGGGTTCTCAAAAGACTGTTTTGGAACGTAAGGCTCCCCCAACTTTTGAAATTGCTGTGGAGATGTTGGAAAGGCATCGTTGGGTGGTTCACGAGCAGGTGGCTAATACTGTTGATGCTTTGCTGCGGGGGCAAAAACCTAATCCACAGGTGAGGACGATGGATGATACTGGTGAGGTGCAGATTAAACGAGAGTTTAATACTCCCACTGGATTGGGTGCGGGTGTTAATCATAATGTAGGGGGATTAGTCCGACAGTCGGGGGAGATGTTGAAATCGGGTGGTAGTTTTCGTGATTCTGGTTATATGATGCCGTTGTCGAATACAGGTAAAATTAGTCAACCAACTGAGTTTTCGGAAGCAAAGTCTTTTGAACAGTTGTTGGATGAATCTTTATCTGGGCAAGAAATGTTTTCTCATGGTATGGGAGGACGTTGGGAGGCTAAAAATACGGGTCCGAATGGTGAAGATTTGCCTCTGCATATTTATCCTTATGCTATTCCACGTCATCAAATGGAACAGGTGATTACTACTTTGGGTTTGCCTGTGGTTTTGACTAAGGATATTGATAGTGCGGATGTGGTTTTGGCTTTGCGATCGCACACGCGGAAACAGTCTAAGTTACGTCATGCAGCTAAGACTCGTCATGTACCTATTCATGTGATTAAGAATAGCGGTTTGCCTCAAATTGCTAAGGCGTTGCGACGGTTATTGGATATGGATGATCCTGCTACTCCTGAGTTTGCTGATTTGAATTTGTTTGCTGCTTCTGCTTCTGAGGATGAGATGGAGGCGTTGGAGGAAACACGGTTGGCGGTGGAGCAAATTGTGATTCCGAAGGGGCAACCTGTTGAACTTTTGCCACGGTCTCCGAAGGTGCGTAAGATGCAGCATGAGTTGGTTGAGCATTATCGTTTGAAGTCTGCTAGTTTTGGGGATGAACCTAACCGACGTTTGCGTATTTATCCAGCGTAGTTGAAGAGAGTGTGGGGAGGGTGGGGAGTGTGGGAGGTGTGGGAAGTGAGGATTTTGAAACTGTCATTGCGAGTGGCAGCGAAGCAATCTCACAGTGAGTTTGGTAGGGTGCGTTAATGAAATGTAACGCACCGTTTATCCTAAATTTTATGGTGCGTTATGCTTTGCGATATGAAAATGAAATGTAATGCACCGCTATTTCTCAATTCTCTTTCAAATCTGACTAAATTTCATTTTAACTGAATCAATATCTTTTCCCCAAGGTGAAATAATGTATAATTCATATTCACATTTTTCTGCAATAAATTTATCAATATCTTCATTGAAGGTTATCTTTTTTTCAGAAATTTCCTCCACCTTCTCGATTTTTTTTGTTATGTAACTTTTTAGAGCGGTTTTCATATTATTGATTAAAGTGGCATCAGGTATTTCCGATGTGAATTTTATAAAAGTTTCTTGAGCTAAAATAATATCCATCATCATCGAAGTCTGTTTATCATCATATCCACTACCTATTTGTATTTATCGTGAACTGATATTGTTAATTAAGGCTCTAAATAAGTAAACTGGTTGTCGGTTATTAGTGTCTTTAGCTTTATCAATTTTTCTGTACTTTTCTCTTATGTATTTTAATACCTCAATTAAAGAATCAGACATATTTCTACTTATGATAGAGGATTCTGTATAATAAGAGTAATTAGGAAATAAATTCGTCTCCACAAACAGTGTCAATATATAGCTACATTCTTCTAAAAAATTTTCTCTATATTTAGCAGAATATTGTCGTGAATAGTTCAAAGATAACTGATAGATACATAAGCATCCTAAAATTTGTGTAATAGGTATAACTATTTGAATTTTAGTAAAATACTGCCTACAGAAAATATCTATCAAGTATAGAGATTCTTTTAGATATTTATTGTAAAGTGATGCTAAATCAATTTCACTTTCATTGAAGATACCTATTTTGTCAAAAGCAGTATCATAACTTTTATTCTCAATTAGACTTAATTTATAAATTTTACAATCTTCTCCACCCTTATAAATTTCAACATCTTCTTCACCCGATATATGTCTTATTATTATTATGCGTTTTCTTATTTCTAAGATACTCGAATTAATTTTGGATAAATCACTGATATGAGACTCTATCGCATTAATAAATAGTACAGCAAATTCTGTTTTTTCTTTTCTATCAGTGAAATACCTAATCAAAGTATTACCTAGAAATATACTTGCTGTCGTTGCTAAAATAGTTACTAATGGAAAATTCAATATATTCTTATATGTTTCAAGAAAGCTGTTTATATTATTATAGCGCTACGCATTAAGGTTAGGACATTTCTAAATCCTAAAACCCTTTATTAGTCTACTATTCCCTATTCCCTATTCCCTATTCCCTAGCGCGTAGCGCTATAACATTTACTGATATGATTTCAAAAATAAACGGTAACAATATAAAAGAGATACTGGAAATTATGATGCCAAAGGGTTTTTCTTTGAGCATAAAATACACTAAAACTATAATGCTCAAGGGATTTTCCTTATGAATAAAATACACTAAAACTATTAATCCTAAAACAAAGCCAATCAGTGCAGGGATAATATTTTGCATTTGAGGGATCATAATCTTATCTATATTAAAAATTTAGTTTTCCTATAAATCAGAAAGTATTACCTTAAACAAAATTCCATCATATAAAATTATTATCAAAAATTTCCATAAAAAAAGTTGGGGAAAACCCACCCTAAAGTTAACAGTAATTATAGTAGTCGTTATTATTACTAATTATCAAATTATCCTAAGTTTTACGGTGCGTTACGCTCCGCTAACACACCCTACAAGACCTGATAATTGAAATAGTGCTATAGTGAAATTGACAGAGAAAAAAACCAGAATAAAATTATGTCTAATTACACAGAAAATTCTAGTTTTTTTGCTCCCTATTTAAAACATCAAGGACGCACGATAGAAGAACAAATACATCTGAATCAACCAGCAATGAATGCTTAAAAAAAAAATAGAAGAAAAAGTCACAGAAACCGAATTACAAATCAGACGAAAAAAACTTAGAAATATTCAAACAAACTATGGATAGTTGTCGACCATCAGGGCACAAATTATATAGCGAATAATGATAGTTTTATTGACAGTGGTATTTTAGGTTTACTATCATCTCAAACGCGAAAAATTAGAATTTCAACAATGTCAATAATGGCTGTAATTCCTAAGTGTTAAACATTTGATTCGTTTTATTAATGCTCAAAAATGGTTTGAGATTAGATATTAATATTATGTTTGCTCGAACGGAGGTAGAGTCTAGTAGGGTACATTATATTTTATTAACGCACCCTACAAATTTTGCTATACTACTGTTAATATCATGTCAGGATAATTAGCAATCAAAAAACTAGCTGTTCCTGATACTTTAAAACTTTTTCCTCTTCCCTCCTAACTCCTGACTACTGACTCCTGACTCCTGACTCCTAACCGAAAAATAATGAATCCTATTCTATTACAAAAGTTTATTCAATTAATTGCTGATTATACAGGTCTACATATTCGAGAGCAAGATTATGACAGTTTGTGTAATAAAATATTTTTGCGCATCAAATTACTAAAATTATCTTCTCCAGAACAATATTATAAACTTTTAGAAAGTCAAAATAAAACAAGCAAAAATGAATGGGAAAAATTCATAATATTGTTAACTGTAACTGAAACTTATTTCTTTCGAGACCAGGGACAGTTGGCATTACTCAAAAATGTCATTCTGCCAGAAATTATTAAATCTAAAATAGCATCTAACGAAAAAAAAATCAAGATTTGGAGTGCAGGTTGTTCTACAGGTGAAGAACCTTACTCTTTGGCAATTATGATTCAAGAATTAATTCCTGACTGGCAAGAATGGGATATTTTAATTTTAGGAACAGATATTAATGAAGTAGCACTGACGAAAGCTAAGGAAGGTATTTATAGTTATTGGTCGTTTCGTTTACTAGATGAGCGAATAAAAAACAAGTATTTTTCTGAATTTAAGGAGGAATGGCATCTCGACGAAGAAGTTAAAAATATGGTCAATTTTAGCAATATAAATTTAGTTATAGATGATTTTCCCAGTAATAATGATTTAATTTTATGTCGGAATGTTTTGGTCTACTTTGAAGAAAAGCAGATTTCATTAGTGATTAAAAAATTTTATAATTCTCTCCTAAAGGGAGGGTATTTGATAACTGCTCATGCGGAGTTATATGGTCAAACACTTGGTAAATTTAAGGTTAAAGTTTTCCCAGAATCTTTGGTTTATCAACGTGATAAAGACAAGCAAGATGAAAATTACTTAGCTGATAGTTTGCCGATACTTGCAGAAAAGACGATACCTATAAATAAAAGTTTGCCATCTTCATTGACTAATTCAATATCTAGCAAAAAATTTACTAAATCTGGTATTGGCTATGATGCTAAAAAACAAATATTATTTAATTTAAACAATAAAATTAATCAAAATAAAAAAGATAAAATAGCTGGGAAAATCACTCAAATAAATAGTAATTTGCAACCCAGTCAATCAGAGGATTTGTTGTTAGAAGCAGCAGGATTATTTGCTGCTAAGGCTTATAATGATGCTATTAAAAAAGCAGAATATTTTCTGAGTCTAAATCCCAAAAATTTTAGGGCATATAAGTTACTTGCTGAGTTGTATGCAAATTTAGGTAAGTATAAGCGTGCTACTTTTTATTGTAATCAAGCAATAGAAATAAATGGTTCTTCAGTGGAGCCTTATTATTTGTTGGTTAATATAGCAGAAGAACAAGGAGATATAGAAGGAGCAAAAATTCTTTTAAAGCGAATAATTTATCTTTTCCCACAAGAGATACCTGCTTATATAGAACTTGGTTCACTATATGCAGTAGAAAAAAATATTATCCGGGCAAGAAAGATGAAAAATATAGCTTTAGAAATGCTGAAAAAGTTACCTGCTGATGATATTGTAGAGTATAAAGGAGGAATCAAAGTTTCTCAATTGGTCGAGTATTTACAAGGGGGTTATTAAATAAAAAATAGGGTTTATTGCTATGATTATTTTGATTATAAAATTTCCTCCGATTAATACCATTTTGAAAAAATAATGTTACGCATAATAACAACTATTAAAAGTTTTTACGGTAAATGTTTATTTGAGAAAAAAGACAATTTCAGGATAAAAAATAGTCTCGAATTTATTCATTCTGACTCCTGTACGGGCGATTTCCTCCGGAATCCTACGCAAACGCCTAATTAGGAGCATTCCGGCACGGAAATCGCGCCTACGACTCCTGACTCCTAAACACTAACCTAAATATTTGTAGCGAAGATTTATCAATTTGGTATAACCCGGTTTATGCTTAGTCTATAAAGTTAATAAAAAACGAATATGGAAAATAAATCATATCTGATATTTTTACATAATAACTGTTTTTATGGAGTAGAAGCACTGTCGGTTAGAGAAATATTTTTACTGCCAGAAGTAACGACAATTGCGGAAATGCCAGACCCTATTATTGGTGTGATTAATCTTAGGGGAGATGTATTGCCTGTAATGGATCTAAATCTTCGTCTGGGGTATCAGCAGCAAGAATATTTTTTGACAGATAGTCTGGTTGTGATAGAGTCGCAGCAATCTACTATTGGTATTATTGTCAATCAAGTTTACGAAGTTAAAGATATTCCAGCAACAGAAATAACAACAGAAATATATAGTCAAGGAGAATTATCCGAGGGGGGAAATGATAGAAATAATAAATTACATTTAGTTACAGGTTTGGCTAAGTTGGAAGAAAAATTAATTACTTTATTATCTAGTAATAATCTTATTAGATATATGGAAGAAGTAGCTGATTTTTCTATAAATGAACGGGAAAATATAGGTGCTTTAGTTAAAGAAAATTCCTTAGAAAAAGCTGAACATCAAGAATATTCAAAATTAATCTTTTGCCCCAATGCTACATCACAAGAAAGAGCTATTTTCCAAGACAGAGCCAAAAATTTGAGATTAGAAACTCAAAGTCAAGATGTTAGTAACTTAATTCCACTAGCGGTGATTGGTTTAAATGAAGAATATTTTGCCATGAATTTATCAGTAGTACGAGAGTTTACTGATATTCACAAAGTTACTCCTATTCCTTGTACTCCTGAACATATTTTTGGTAATATTAATTTACGAGGTGAAATTGTCACTTTGCTGGATATTAGAGATGTTTTAAATATGCCGATACAGGCAACAGAAAGTAATAAAAATAAAGCTCTAATATTTGAGGTAGATGATTTAGTAGCTGGGATTAGGGTAGATGAAGTGTTTGATGTTATGTATCTTAATCCTTTAGAAATTAAGTCAATTCCTACTGCGATTAATCATTCTCAAGCTCATAATGAATATTTATTAGGAACTGCTATTTATCGAGAAAAGATGATGAGTATTATAAATTTTCAGAAAATTATTACACATAAAGGTTTAATTGTGGAACAAGAAGTTTAGCTGAGTCATTTCAGTTATCAGTTATCAGAAATGATATTATGTCCGATAGCATCGGTATTGCAAGTGAGAATGTAAGGAAGAAGAAAGAAGAAAGGGGTGCGTCTCATATTTGCAAAAATACTTTTTTCCTGGGGTTGCACATTAAAGAATGATAATAGGTTTTAAACTGTACAGACATGAAGAAAAGAATTATCTAAAAATATCTAATTTCAGACTTCATCATTCCTAATTGTGCAACACCTTTTTCCTATTCCCTATTCCCTGTTCCCTAAAAGCGATAAACTTTTGGCTTTCTTCAAAATTGAGATGCACCCGAAGAAAGTGCTAGGATATTTCCTTATCTTCAATTCCCGTATGGTTTTAACCAGAGGTAATTATCCATTATCAATTATCAATTAATGAATTCTTCCCTCTTCCTTGTTTCTAATATTTGTAATAAACATTTATTACGCTTGGTATTAGCTGGAATTCCTATAATATTAATTTGAGTTAAAATCCTAATCTATTTTTCTGGTATAGCGCTACGCTACGCATTAAGGTTAGGACATTTCTAAATCCTAAAACCTTTTATTAGTCTACTATTCCCTATTCCCTATTCCCTATTCCCTAGCGCGTAGCGCTATACTATTATTCCTATATTGTTTCACCCAAAAAAACTTATGTTTGAAAATCTCAAATTGAGAAGCAGTTTGTGGTTAGGATATGCAGTTTCCTTGGTTTTATTCCTAATATTAACAGTAGTAGTTTATTGGACTTCTAATCAAGTATTTGATACCTTAAAAGAAGTTGATAGAGTACAGACCGTGATTCTAGACGTAAATAAGGTAACTTTAGATGGGGAAAAGATGGTTAGAAGTTTTAGTGGCTATCTAGCTGTTCAAAATGAAATGTTTATTCAGGAGTATAATGCAGCTTCAAATAAATTTGAAGCAGACCTGAAGTCTTTAGATAGATTGATTATTGTTCCCGAACAAAAAGAACGTTTAGACAAAATAATGGCGGTGAAAAATAATTTTCAATCCTTCGCTGATAAAGTTATTGAGTTGGCTCTAAAAGAAGGTAAGCAAACGGAAGCTATAGATTCATTTAAAACCAAAGCAAATCAAGAATTTATAGATGAAATTGAAAGACTAAGCCAGGATTTTTATGTAGTAGATAAGACACTACTTGCAGAGGAAAAAAAGGAAACAAAAAAGAATCTAATTTTGTTGCGATGGTGCGCCAGTATAGAAGGAATATTCTTGATTGTTATTTCGATAATTACGACAATAACAATTATCGGTAATACGACTAAAAAACTGCAAGTAATAACTGAAAATATAGCTAATGTTTCTACAGAAATTTCTGCTACAATAAATCAACAAGAACGTACTACAGCTCAACAAGCTAGTGCTGTAAATGAAACTACTACAACTATGGAGCAATTAGCTGCTTCTTCTCAAGGAACAGCAGAACAAGCTGAAGCAGGAGCAGTAGCAGCAAGAAAAGCTTTAAGCTTATCTGAAGAGGGAACAAAATCGGTCGATAAAAGTTTAGAAGGGATGAATTATTTGAGTTAAAAAGTACAAGTAATAGCTCAACAAATTACTCGTTTAAGTGAACAAACAAATCAAATTGGTAATATTTCTCAGCTTGTTGGTGACTTAGCTAATCAAACTAACATGTTAGCTTTAAATGCAGCAGTAGAAGCTGTTCGTGCTGGAGAACATGGTAAAGGTTTTGGTGTTGTTGCTAGTGAAATTCGTAAATTAGCAGATGAAAGTAGAAAGTCTGCGGAAAAAATATATACATTAGTTGCTGATATTCAAACATCAATTAATTCTACAGTTCTAGCAACAGAAGCAGGTACATAAAACGTAGAATTAGGAGTAAAAAGTGCTCAACAAACAACCGCAGCTTTTAATGGTATTAAAGATTCAATTAATAATGTAGTGTTAAATAATCAGCGAATTTCTTTGAATGCTCAACAGCAATCTTTGGCTATTCAGCAATTAGGAGATGCAATGAATGATCTGAATAGAGGAGCAAGAGAAATAGCTGATGGTTTAGGACCAACTCAAGAAGCTATTCAAAAGCTTAATGAAGTGAGAATGGAATTAAATTCTATAGTCTAGTTGTTAAATAAAGTTCTGCCTCGACATATTAAATTATACCATTTCTCAAAAACTTTTCTAGATTTGATTGAGTATGGGAGTAGGGGAGTGTAGGGAGGTTGCATGCAACGTTCATAAAAATCAAGAATAATTAACATTAACTTACCTAAAATAAAAATAACTAAAAAAGTTATTCTACTAAAGTAATTACCTAATAACTGAAGTTTTAATTAACTATAGCATTAGTTTTGGGAATTGGTATTATACTAGATGCGGTTTAGAAAGCACCAATATTTATGAAGGTAAGGCAGAAGGCAGAAGGATTAGAGGGTAATACCATTTCTCAAAAACTTTTCTACATTTGATTGAGTAGGGGAGTGAGGGAGCGGGGGAGCAGTAAAAATAAGAATAATTAACAGTATTCGTGGCTCAAATTAGTAAAAAAGTTATTCGAGCTGTATTAATTATTTAATAACTGCAGTTTTCCCCAAGTATAGCGTTACTTTTAGAAATTGGTATAATTTCAAAAACGTGCTTTTGATAACTAGCATTCGTTTGACCTCTACTAAATTTTCAACCAGAGATTCGTCCAGTCGAAGCTTGGATTAAATTCAGGTATCGAGCAAGTAAAAGATGATACTCAAGCTCAGTATTTCTTCCTCCTTGTAATAGCTGATAGCTGACTGCTGAATGCT
This sequence comes from Dapis hubbardiae BLCC-M172, assembly GCF_050016015.1. Classification (NCBI taxonomy): domain Bacteria; kingdom Bacillati; phylum Cyanobacteriota; class Cyanophyceae; order Oscillatoriales; family Microcoleaceae; genus Dapis; species Dapis hubbardiae. The sequence continues at coordinate 78,186 of NZ_JBNHEQ010000302.1, read as the reverse complement.
GAATGCTTACAAATCAGAAATAAATAATTAACTAATTGGAAAAAAAATTTATGTGGGAAAAACTAAAATTTAAAAACATTTTATTTTTAGGATATACAGTGCCTGTGGTTTTATTTCTGGGGCTAGTAGGAGTAGTTTATGGGACTGCTAATAAAGTATTTGAGACTTTAAAAGAAGTTGAAAGAGTACAAGGTCTAGTTCTAGATATAAACAAGGTGACATTAAATGAAGAAAAAATGGTTAGTAGTTTTCGTGGTTATCTAGCTGTTAAAGAAGGAGTATTTATCGAAGAATATAATGAAGCTTTAAAGTTGTTAGATACAACTATTGAGTCTGTAAGGGCATCAATTGATGTTCCTGAAAACAAAGAACGTTTAGACAAAATGGAGCAGGTAAAAAATGATTTTCAATCTTTTGCTAATCAAGTTATAAAATTGGTAAAAGAGGGTAAGCAAACTGAGGCGGTAGCTTTATTTAATACTTTCCAAGGTAAACAATTACTTGATGAATTTGAAAGATTAAATAATGAATTTGTGACGACAAAGAGAGGATTACTTAAAGCCGAAACAGAAGAAACTAAAAATAGTTTAATTGTCTTGTTATGGTTGCTAGGTATAGGCTCAATATTGTTGATAGTTGTTGCGGCAATTATGGGAGTGGCAATTACCAGTAAGATTAGTGAAATAATTAATAATACAACTGAAAATATAGTCAATTTTTCTACAGCAATTTCTGCTACAATAACTGAGCAAGAAGGTACTGCTGCTCAACAAGCTACTTCTGTAAATGAAACTACTACAACTATGGAAGAATTAGGTGCTTCTTCTCAAGCAACAGCAGAACAAGCGGAAGCTGCAGCCGGAGCAGCAACACAAGCTTTGGCTTTAGCTGAAGAGGGAACAGAGGCGGTAGATACAAGTTTAGAAGGGATGGGTTCTTTAAGTGAAAAAGTAGAGGCTATCGCTCAACAAATTACTCGTTTAAGTGAACAAACAAATCAAATTGGTAATATTTCTCAGCTTGTTGGTGACTTAGCTAATCAAACTAACATGTTAGCTTTAAATGCAGCAGTAGAAGCTGTTCGTGCTGGAGAACATGGTAAAGGTTTTGGTGTTGTTGCTAGTGAAATTCGTAAATTAGCAGATGAAAGTAGAAAGTCAGCAGAGAAAATATATACATTAGTTTCTGATATTCAAACATCAATTAATTCTACAGTTATGGCAACAGAAGCAGGTACAAAAAATGTAGAATTAGGAGTAAACATTGCTCAACAAACAGCCGAAACTTTTAATGGTGTGAAAGATGCAATTAATAATGTGGTGTTAAATAATCAGCAAATTTCTCTTAATATTAAACAACAAGCGATCGCTATTAAGCAAGTGGTAGATGCGATGAATGAATTGAATACAGGAGCGCAAGAAACAGCGAGTGGTTTAGGGCAAATTCAACAAGGGATTCAAAAACTTAATGAAGTTAGTACAGAGCTAAAGTCTATTGTATAAATTAGGGAGTAGGGAATAGGGAATAGGGAATAGAGAGATGATAATAATTGATCAAATTGATTGAGTATAATGAGGTCTAAAAAATCATGATATTTAATGACGTGGTTGAGCTAATCAAAAGTATTTCCAAGGATGAAAAGCAAGAAATTCAATTATTGTTAAGACAATATATCAGAAAGACGTGAAGAGATTTATGAGCATTTCCAGTTAGCTCAAATTGAACAACAAAAAGGGGAGCTGAAGTTTTCCTCCAATATTAACGATATGAGAAAAATCATAAAAGTTCACTATTGACCTATTCTATTCAAGCTTAAAAGCACACAAAATTTCTGGAAAACTAAAGCAATTTTAGAGTTTAAGGGTAGATTATGATGATAGGATTTTATTCTAGTTTACAGAATACCAAAAAGCTGTGTTTGTAGACATTGGTAGTCACGATGAAGTTTATTAAGTAGGGTTGGCTGAAAAACTATTTCTACTAGACCTCTCGAATAATAAACAATAAAATCAATTATCTGACAAAAATCATCAATTCTTTCTTCCTACTCCCTACTCCCTACTCCCTACTACCTAAAAAAATGAAATTAACCCAAAAAATTTACTATGGATTTTTTTTCATTCCTGGTTTGATTTTATCATGTATAGCAGCTTATTCTATCTATTCATTTTCCCGGATAGATAGACAAATTCAGACTATATATGATGATAGAGTTATTCCCTTAGAACAACTCAAATTAGTTTCAGATGGTTATGCAATTTATATTATTGATGCTACCAATAAAGCCCATCACGAAATTATTACAACAGAAGCTGCTTTAGCATCTATAAATGCAGCTATGAGTAGAATAGAAAAGAATTGGCTTACCTACAAACAAACCTATTTTACTGAAGCAGAAAAACAGCTTGTTCAAGAAGTAGAAAGTTTATTAGAACCTGCCAATAAAAGAATTCAGGAACTAAAACAAGTATTGTTAACAGAAAATATGTCTGAGTTAAGTAACTTTTCTGTTGATTTATATGATGTAATCGATCCTTTAACAGAAAAAATTAAAAGACTCAGTTATTTACAATCTTTAGAGGCAGCAAATGAAAGGAAAAAAGCCAGCCAAATTTATCAACAAACTCTCTTAATATTTGGCTTATTATTAGTTAGTGCTGCAATTATTGCCTCTCCTTTTGGTTTGTTTTTCAGTAATTCTATTAATAAAACCCTGAAAGACACAATTTTAACTATTACAGAGAATGCAACTCAAATTGCTACTGCCACAGAACAACAAGAAAGAATGGTAGAAAAACAAGCTGTAGCAGTAACTGAAACTTCGACTACTATGGAAGAGTTAAATGCTACCTCAAACAATACAGCAAAGCAAGCAAAATTAGCAGCATCAACAGCTAAAAATGCACTTAATTTTGCCTCTGAAGGTATTAATTCTGTTGAGCAGTCTCTAGAGAGAATGAACTTACTAAAAAATACAGTAGAAGCGATCGCTGAACAAACCAATAAATTAAGCGAGCAAACTGAACAGATCGGTAATATTACAAATTTAGTTAGTAATTTGGCTAACCAGACTAATATGTTGGCCCTAAATGCTGCTGTGGAGGCAGTAAGAGCGGGAGAAAATGGTAAAGGTTTCGCAGTTGTTGCTAGTGAAATTCGTAAACTTGCAGATCAAAGTAAACAGTCTGTTGAGAAAATAGATGGTTTAATTGTTGATATTAATAGTAGTATTAAATCAACAGTAAAAGTTACTCAGGAAGGAACTCAAAATGTTGTTGAAAGTGAGAAACTTGCTCAGGAAATGGTAGAGATATTTAGTGGTGTAAAGGAGGCAGCAAATGAAGGTGCATTAAGTAGTCAACAAATTGCTTTAATAGTGCAACAACAAGCTACAGCTATTCAACAAATTCTTGAAGCTATGAATGCTCTTCATTCTGCAGCTCAACAAACAAAAACTGGTCTTTATCAGACAAAAATTGGTACAAAAAAACTTAGTGAAACTGCTATGAAATTAAATAGTCAAGTTTAATTGATTGTCTGATAGATTATAATTATGTTATTTTATTTAGTTATAGAGTTATAGGTATAAATTACGTTTGCTGCTAGTGGAGCTAATCAAATATTAGTATTAGCTAGTGGTAGTAATAATGAGACAAAACATAATAGTTTAAAAGATAAAATTGAGCGAGTTCGGAGTCAAATTCTACTTATAATGTTTGGATAGAACGATTAGGAGTTATCTTTACAGCATTTAAGGAAGCAAAACCATATTATATGCAGTTACGTTATTTAGATGAAAATGGCAATGAAATGTTACGGGTGGATTCTGATGGCTTGACTATCAAAACTATTCCCAAAGAACAATTACAAAATAAAGCACAGAGAGAATATTTTACAGAAACTATGAAACTAAATTTAGGTGAAATTTACATCTCTCCCATCAATCTTAATCGAGAACAAGGAAAAATTGAAACTCCTTATCAACCAACAATTAGATATGCAACTCCTATATTTTCAGCAGATGGAAAACGTCAAGGAATTATTATTGGTAATTTGCGAGTTGAACGTATTTTTGAACAACTAAAATAAGATAATCAAGATAATTTTGGTACGGATTTTATCTTAAATCAAGATGGTTACTATTTATATCATCCAGATAGTCAAAAAGAATGGGGTTTTGAATTAGATACAGACGAAAAAATTACAAAATATTATTCAGAAGTAGTAGCTAATAAAATTTTATCTAGGGGTCAGAGTGATATTGTGGATGGCGTAGATAGTGTGATTACTTACAACACTATTTTTTTAGGAGAAAGCAATCCTAATAATTTTTTAGTTATAGTCTATGATTTACCGAAAAAAATTGTATTTGCTGCCGTAAATAAATTTAAAATTATAGCCTTGATAATTATATTTTTCTCCCTAACAACTTTTTTATCTATTGGATGGTTGACTATAATCAATATAGCTCAAATAGTCAGAAACTTAATTAATAATGTCTCGAATTTTTCCCATCAAATACTATCTACAATGAATCAGCAAGAAAAGATTACATCTGAACAGTCATTAGTTGCTAATGAAACTAATAATAATATTACTACTTTAGGGGAAGCTTCTCAAGAAATATCTCAACAAGCAGAATCAGTTGCAATAGGAGCAAGTAAAGCTTTAACCTTAGCTGAAGAAGGAAGTAAAATGGTAGAAAAAAATTTTGTACAAATGCAAACTTTGAGAGAAACTGTTGATAGTATTACTCAACAAAATCAGGAACTTGGTGAACAAACAAGTCAAATTGGTAATATTTCTACCTTGGCAAATTTAGTAAGTTCTTTAGCAATGCAGACTAATATTTTAGCTCTAAATGCTGCAGTAGAAGCTGTACGAGCTGGAGAGCAAGGTACTGGATTTGCTGTTGTCGCTAAAGAAATTCAGAAATTAGCAGATAAAAGCTCTGAAGCTGCAAAAAGAATTAATGGAATTGTGCCAGAAATTCGAACAGCAATTAACTCTAATATTAAGGTGACAAACGAGGGAAAAGAGACATTAGATGCTACTGTCAAAACAGCACGAGTCACAGCAAAAACTTTTAAAAAATTAACAGAAGTTGTCTCTAATTTATTTGCGAGTAACCAGCAAATTTATCAGAATACTGAACAACAAGCAGTTGCTATTCAAAAAGTAATAGAATCTATGAATAATCTTAACTATGTTGCTGGTGAAACAGCTCAGAGTATTTCCCAAGTTACAACTAGCACCCAAGAACTTTATGAAGCAGCACTTAAACTTAAAACTATAGTTTAATAGGGAATAGGGAATAGGGAATAGGGAATAGAATTTTTTTTCTTACTGATTAAACCAATATTAAGGAGCAGGGGAGCGGGAGAGTAGGGAGCAGGGGAATAGAGGAGGAGGAGAGTAATTTTTTTTGCCCAACGATGCGAAATGCTAACTTTTTGATTTTTCGGGAACCGTGCATCAAGAGCTGAAAACTAGGTACTTTTTCCAGATTTAAACAGGCTAAAACCTTTACCTGTAAATGCTTTGATATTTAATCAGTAAACCCTAATTATCAATTATCAATTATCAATTATCCATTGGTAATATCTACCTTAAATTTGGAATTTAAACTTACATTATTAAGGAGTAAATTATGATAGAAGATGCTGAACTTCGGGAAGTATTTCAAACTGCTAGTGAAGAACATCTCCAGAAACTTGATGAAGGTTTCTTATATTTAGAAAAACATCCAGACGACTTAGAAAATTTAGAAGAATTATTACGAGAAGCTCATAGTTTAAAAGGTGATGCGGGAATGTTAGGTGTCAGAGATGTATCACAAATTGCTCATCAACTAGAACATTTGTTAGGAGAAATTAAACGAGGAGAGCAAGTTATATCTCCAGAAACAAGCGATCGCCTTTCAGTTGGATTAGATGCTATTCGTAAACTTGTACAGGAAGCAGTTACCGGAGAACCATCAGATATAAATCCTGTTCAGATACTAGCAAATTTGATGGGTGCTAAAAATCTTAATACCCAATCACAAGAGGAAAATAAAACAGATTCAAAATCTCAAGAAAGTAGCTCTGTTACTACTCCTGTAGAAGCAGAAATAGAAACGCAAAAAGAAGCAGAAATAGAAGAAAAAATAGCAGAGCCAATAGAAGAAGAAATAGTAGAGCTAAAAATCAATGAAAATGATTTATCATCCCCAACAATAGAAGTAGAAAAAATCACAGAAAATACTCCAGTAAATAACATTAATGAACCTACTCCTACCCATACAGAAGAACCCACTCCTGTATCACCTTTATCTCTTACTAAAAAAGAGTTAAATAAAAGTAGTGTCACCGTTCAACCTTCAAATACTTTATCAACTTCTTACCATATTGAGACAGTCCGAGTACCTACCCGAAATCTAGATTCATTAATGACTCAAACTGGGGAATTAACTGTCACCCAAATTAGACTTGCTCACCGACTAGCAGAAATTGAAGAAATCACAAATTTGTGGGAAGAATGGAGCCGAGATGTATTTAAAAATCGCTTTGTTATCCATGATATGAATGTTAGTAATAGCACTACTATTAATGATTACTCCATCAAACAATTACAAAGCTATCATCATCGAGCCGAAGAACAGCTAGAAAAGCTAGGATTATTAATTAATAATCTCAGAAATTCTATCCATGAAGACGTTGCTAAACTAGACTTAATTACTAATGAAATAGAAAGCGGAGTTCGTACCCTGCGAATGCTACCTTTATCTACTATTTTTAATATGTTTCCCAGGGTTGTCAGAGATTTAGCGAGACAAGAAAATAAGAAAGTAGAACTAATAATTGAAGGTGGTGCTACCAAAGCAGATAAGCGGATTCTTGAACAGATGAAAGACCCTTTAATGCACATAATTCGGAATGCTGTGGATCATGGAATTGAAACACCTGAAGAACGCAAAAAATTTGGTAAATCAGAAGTAGCTACAATTAAATTAAGAGCATATAATACTGCTAATAATGTAATAATTGAAGTAATAGATGATGGCAAAGGGCTAGATATTGCGCAAATCAAAAAAACAGCAATAAAACGGGGTGTTTGTAGTGAATCTGAATTAAATTATATGACAGAAACACAAATTCAATCTCTCATTTTTACCCCTGGATTTTCCACAAAAAAATTTGTTACTGAAGTTTCTGGTAGAGGTATAGGTTTAGATGTAGTCAAGACAAATGTAGAAGAACTAAAAGGAAGTATTTCTATAGAATCTCAAGCAAAAAAAGGCTGTTTGATTAGACTGGTATTAAGCACTTCTCTCGCCACAATAAATGTATTAATTGTGGGGATTAAAAATACTTATTATGCTTTGCCAGTTGAATATGTTCAGACAAGTTTGATGGTGTCTATCACATCAATTTTTACTATTGAAGGTAGAGATACTATTATTTTTAATAATGAGCCAATATCAGTTGCTAGATTAGCAGATTTACTCGAAATTCCAGTGAATCATCAAGCAGAATTCGCAGATAAGGAGGAAATTTCTTGTATTATTTTAAAGGTAGGTAGTGAGAAATTAGGTTTGTTTGTTGATACCTTAATTGATGAACAAGATGTTGTACTTAAACCCCAAAGTAAATTATTGAAACGGGTGAGAAATGTTGCTGGTGCAACTATTCTTGGTACTGGTGATGTTTGTATGGTTTTAAATCCTCAAGATTTGCTTAAGTCGGCGCGGAAATTATCTGCATCTGTTCCAAGTTACTATTCGATTGAACAATCAGATAATCAAGAAATTGACATAGTTAATAAAAAATATTTAATATTATTAGCAGAAGATTCTATTTCTACCAGAACTCAAGAGAAGAGAATTCTGGAAAGTGCTGGTTATGAAGTTGTTACTGCAGTTGATGGATTGGATGCTTTTAATAAACTACAAAATCGTCCGTTTGATGCAGTAGTTTCTGATATACAAATGCCTAATTTGGATGGTTTAAGTTTAACTGCTAAAATCAGAGAAAATAAAAATTATAGTGAATTACCGATTATTTTAGTAACATCTTTATCTTCTGATGAAGATAAACAAAAAGGTGCAGAAGTGGGAGCTAATGCCTATATTACTAAAGATAGTTTTAACCAAGAAATTCTTTTAGAAACTTTAAAAAGATTGGTTTAATAGACTTCTTGCAGAAGTCAGGGAATAGGGAATAGGGAATAGGGAATAGGGGGGATGAAATTGTTTATTCTATATAGCAATCCTATTTTATTTGCGTATAAAAATTTTACCGTTTTTAGGGAATAGGGAACAGGGGTGGCTTTCAGTTTTTTTATCTACTTTTTGATTTATCACAAACTATGCGCGGATTGCTATATCTTTGAATTGATTTAATTAAAACTTTTGCAAGAGATATAATTTTTTAGGTTGGAAACTATCTTTTTAGTCAAAAGGATATCTACTATAAAATCTAAGATACTTTATCTCCCCACTTCCCCACTTACCACTCCTTATATAGCACTATGCATTAAGGTGTTTGACATTTCGCGCATCCTGAAATCCTTTGACAGTTTACTATTCCCTATTCCCTGTTCCCTGTTCCCTGTTCCCTAGCCCGTAGCGCTATACTATATTTTTCAACTGTTCTGCAGCTTTCTTTAAATTCTCAATACCTATCCGGGTTTGACCAATTCCTAACGCCGTTTCCTTTGATCCTTGATTAATACTCTCCATTGCTTCTATCACTTGTTGAATAGCATTAGCTTGGTGTTGAATATTCAAAGAAATTTGTTGATTATTGGTAACTACATTGTTTATAGAGTCAATTATTCTGGAAAAAGCTTCAGTTGTTCTGTCTGTTATTTCCATCCCCAACTCTACCGTTTTAGTTCCTTCTTCAGTTACCAATACTATTGAATGAATTGAGTTTTGAATTTCCTCCACTAAAATTCTAATTTTTTCAGCAGATAATTTACTCTGTACCGCCAATTTCTTAATTTCAGCAGCAACAATAGAAAAACCTTGACTATTCTCTCCCCCATGTACCGCCTCTACCTTCGCATTCAAAGCTAATATATTTGTTTGATTTGCTAAGTTACTCACCATCTGAGAAATTTTGCTAATTTGATTAGTTTGCTCCCTTAATCTGAAAATTTGATAGGCGATCGCCTCAACTTTTACTTTTAAATTATTCATAGCATTAAATGTTTCAATGACAGTATCGCTTCCTTTTTCTGCAGCTTCTAAAGCTAACTGGGCAGTATTATTAGCTGCATTTGCTTGTTGGGAAGACTGACGAGAAAATATTCCCAACTCATCCATAGTTTTAGTAGTGGTATTAACGGAATTAGCTTGTACAAAACTGCTGCGTTCCTGTTGTTCAATAGTAGCAGCAATTTCATTAGCAGAAGTGGCAATCAAATTAACTACATTATTAATAGGTTGAATGGCAATTTTATTAATCAAAAATATGATAATTACACTTACTATTACAACTATCACCAAACTACTCCACGAAATAATTATTGCTAACTTAAAATCATTTTCTGCTTTTTCTATTCTGTCCTTCAGGAGTTGGTTTTCTACTACTATCATCTCATCAATTTTTTGCCGAATTTCACCCATTATCTCTTTCCCTAAACCAGATAGAACTAATTCTCTTAATTTTTCTTCTTCACCAGCTCTTTTTAATTTGATAGTTTCTTTTAACTCTGATATTTTAGATTCTGCTAAATCTGCCACTTCAGCCAATCTTTTTAGTTGCTCAGGATTATCAGATATTTGAGCTTTAAGTTCCTCGAAATTATCATCAATTGTTTCTTGAGCTAAATTATAGGGTTCGAGAAAACTTTCTTGACCAGAGTAAATAAATCCCCGTTGTCCTGTTTCTGCATCAACTAAATTTTTTTCTAATCCCTTCAATAAACCTTTAACTTGATAAGTATGAGCAACCAATTCCGCAGATTTCTCTAAAGTACGAATGCTACTTTGGGAAAAAATATTACTAATTCCAAATGTACCAATAATTATGATTACTCCTACAGGTAAAACTTGTCTAATATTCATTTATATATTCTATCTTTATTTCCTCTATAATTACTTGATTAATTTGGTATTCTTGATATAATGAGTAAATTAGAAAAATATTGTCTAATAAATATATCTGGAAAATAAATAAACCTCTTAGTTATATCAACTAAAGAAAGAAAAAGTCACCAGGAAAAAGGATTTTTTCTGCCTTTTTCGTAAAAATATCTTACCGAAAAATAAAGGTATAAAGCTTATCACTCGCCGTGGGGAAACAAAAAAAATTTTCCTTTTATTCAATCCTCTTCCTTTTAGGGATAGGTAATTATCAATTATCCATTATTGAACTGTTTCCTATTGCCAGTTAAGTCTTCTCTATTCCCTACTGCTGCAAAAAAATCTATCTCTTTTTCGGAAGGATATAATAACTATGATAAATAAATACAGCAGATTCGATGATTAATGTGGTACTGTGGTATAATTAACAAACTAAGTATTTTTTGCTCTTTCTCAATCCTACTCCCTACTCCCTAAAACGATCAATATTATCAGATATATATAGCAATCAGGAATCAGATATGAGAATTTGATTACTTCCTATTTCCTTTCCCTATGCCCTAAAAGTCTATAATATCTAACAACTTAAATAAGATTGCTATATATAGTCTTAGAAAACCAACAAAAATATAATTCCTGTCATACCAATTTTATGTGAGACTCTACAAAATAATAAATCAGGAGTCAGGCATAAATAATTAAGTATTAAGGAATAGGGAGGAAGAAATAAATACAACTATTTATCACTTCACTCATCTAGGAATATATTTACCTAATATCTCTCTATCTAAATAATTAACAATTAATAATTATTCGGTAACCTAATATCCTAGTCCTTAGGATAATTGTACAGAAAATATCTGGGAATTAAGGAACATCTTAAGGAGCAATATAAGTAATATTTTCAGACTTTTTATCTCATGGATATATTTTTGACAAATCCTACAGGAATTGCTATATAAAATCAAACTACCATAAATAATTATCCTGGAAATGACAAAAAAAATCAAAGTCATTAAAGTATTAGTTGTTGATGATTCACCAATAGCTTTAATAGTTCTAAAAAGAATTTTTGCTACCTCTCCAGAAATTGAAGTTATAGGCACAGCTAAAAATGGTTTAGAGGCACTAAAATTAATCCCTCAATTACAGCCAGATGTAATTTGTACTGATTTACACATGGCATCTATGAATGGATTAGAATTTACTAGGGAAGTTATGCAAAAATATCCACGACCAATTTTGGTTATTAGTAGTTCTGTTCAAGAGGACGATCAGCATAATATTTTTCAACTTTTAGAGGCAGGAGCTGTTGATGTTTTTCCTAAACCAGAAACCGGATTAACTGCAGATTATGGTACAATTCAGCAGGAATTAATTAATAAGATTAAAATTCTTTCTGGAGTTAAAGTTTTTACTCGTCGCCATCGTCATATAAATAGGGTAAACCAGGAACATAGGCAACAATTCTTTGTGCGAAATATACAGGATAAGTTAGTAAAAAGTCCTATTGTTTCTCCGCCCCAAACTATACCTAAAGATCCTCGATACTCAAAAAAAATTATTAAAATCTTAGCAATTGGATCCTCTACAGGTGGCCCTGAAGCTTTAAAGACTATTCTTCATGATTTACCTTCTACTTTCCCTGTACCGATAATTTGTGTTCAGCATATTAGTAATGGGTTTTTAACTGGATTAGTAAATTGGTTAGCTAATGAATCTAAACTACCAGTAAAAATTGCTATATCCGGAGAATTACCACAAGCAGGGGTGATTTATTTTCCACCAGAAGAACATCATTTAGAATTAAATAATTGGGGTAAATTTGTCTGTTCAAAAACACCAGCAATTGGAGGACATCGCCCTTCAATTACTGTCACCTTTAATTCAGTCGCTAATTTTTATAGATCCTCTGCTGCGGGTGTTTTACTGACTGGAATGGGTCGAGATGGAGCAGATGGAATGCTAGCTATATCTCAAGTAGGAGGCTTAACAATTGCCCAAGATGAAGCTAGTTCTATAATATTTGGTATGCCTAAAGAAGCCATTGCTCTTGGAGCTGCTCAATATATTTTGTCAATTAATGATATTAGTTCTATGTTACTAAATTATATTGGTAGGGGCAGATAAACTCAAACTGTAATAATTGATTTTGAACTATCTTGATTAACTGCTTTTGTCAACCAAAAAAATATCAATATTAACTCCCTAGTTATTAATATAAACAAAAAAAATAGTTGTGCAGATTTTTTACCGAAAAATATAAGGTATAAAGCCTCTCTTTTTAAGGAGAAAAAAAGAAATTATATTTCCTTATATTCAATCAAGAACGGTTCTCACTAGAGGTAATTATCAATTATCCATTATCAATTATCAATTATCAATTATCCATTATCAATTATCCATTATCAATTATCCATTATCCATTATCCATTATCAATTATCAATTATCAATTATCCATTATCCATCTCCCTAAAACCATAAATATATTTACTTCATCAAGCAGGAAACTGCTTTATCTTTTCTCCTCTTGATTTTTGTTTATGCTTACTTCAAATTAATTCAAAAAATGACTAATTAGCTGATTTAACTTTTCTTCATCAAAAGGTTTAGTCAGATATTCTGTAGCACCAGCTAAATGTCCTTGAACTTTATCAAAAGAACTATCTCTGGCTGTTAACATAATAATTGGTAAAGTTTGAAATTGAGGAATGCTGCGTACTGTACGACATAGTTCCAAACCATCTATACCAGGCATAGAAACATCTAGTAACAGAATTGCTACTTGCTCATGGTAAATCATTGACAACGCATCCACAGCATTATCCGCTACTAAAACCCTATATTTTTGACCCAAAACTTTTTTGATAATCCCGTGCATAATTTTACTATCATCTACTGCCAAGATAGTCTTTTTTATACTTTCAGTTCCAGACATATTCTTACCTAAACTTAGTCCCCCTTTGTCCATGAGTAAACACCTTAAGTATATCTGCTTTATTCTAAGAAAATTATAGGTATTAATTTACTCCTTTATAACTGCAAATAAGCTATAAGCTTGATTTGTAGTTAACCAATTTTAGTTTATGCTATGATCCTATAATAAAGCAAGATAGTTTGATAAATTTTAAAGTTGTTAATATGTTCAAGATTATATTCTAAAATAATAGGGCACTACCTAATTATTGAATCATAAAGAATAAAAGTTGAAACAAGGAAGGTCAATAGAATGGAAGTAAAATCATTATATCAGCTATTAGCAACCGAAACTTCCTTTACAGAAATGGTAGAGTTAGCAGCACATATAGCTGAAACTCCTATTGCATTCATTAGCTTTAGAGATGATAACTACCTTTGGTTAAAATCTCAAACAGGTATTAATAATAACAAGGATAGATACCTAAATTTTGTAGAAGTAATTCTCAGATCCTCAGAAAAAAACAAAACAAAATTACAGAAAGAAGAAGCAAAATTATTAATTATACCCGATACATTAGCAGATGAAAGAATAGCAAATCATAGCTTAGTAGTATCAGAACCAAAAATTAGGTTTTATGTGGGAATTCCAATTAATATTAACGGCCAACAAATCGGCATTTTATCATTAATGGATTATGTATCTAGAAACTTAACAGAGAAATGTCAAAAACTATTAAAAAAACTAAGTATTCATATTAGTAGTCAAGTAGAATTACAAAGAAAGCTATATAGTTTTAGTGGCAAATTTATTAAACTACAAAAAATAGTTAACGCCCATCCAGAAGAAAAAATGCTACTTCTGCTAGAAAGAGCGATCGCAGCTAGCAACAATGGCATAGTAATTACTGACAATACCCATCCTCATAATCCAATTATTTACTGTAACCCTGCCTTTGAAAAGATTACAGGTTATTCTAGTCAAGAAATATTCGGCAAAAACTGTAGATTGTTACAAGGTGCTGACACCGATCCTGTCGCATTATCTCAAATTCGCCAAGCCATAAAATTAGAAACAAATTGCTTAGTAGTCGTAAAAAATTACCGTAAAGATGGTACTCCCTTTTGGAATGAATTAGCAATATCTCCAGTCAGAGATAATGATGGTAGCGTAACCCACTTTATTGGTATCCAAACAGATATAACCCAAAAAAAACAAGCAGAAGAAGCGCTGCGAGATAGTGAAGCACGTTATCGACTTCTAACTAATAATTCAACCGATCTCATTTCTAGGCAAACCTCAGAAGGTATATATTTGTTCGCTTCTGACGCTTGTCGTCATCTACTTGGATACGAACCAGATGAATTAGTGGGAAACTGTATATACGATCTATTTCATCCAGAAGACCAGAAATTATCTCAAATTAATATCTCTCAACAACCGGAAGGAGATACCTTCACTCACCGACTGCGCCATAAAAACGACTCTTACATCTGGTTTGAAACCACTTGTCAGAAAATTCAAGATCCAGAAACAGGTCAAGTTATAGAATTAGTAGCAGTTTCACGAGACATCACAGAGCGAAAACGTGCAGAAGCAGCTTTACTAGAGCGAGCGCGTTTATCATCCCTAGAAGCTGAAGTAGGAGTAGCACTCGGAGCAGGAAATTCCCTAAACAGTATTCTGCAACATTGTGCTAAAGCAATAGCCGCAGAATTAGATGTTATTGGTTCAGGAATTTGGACTATTAATACTCAAACCAGTCAACTAGAATTACAAGCATTATCCGGTAACAACTTAAAATTCGACATAGAAAAAGATCAAAAGGAATTACTGACCCCAAAAAGCATCTTAACTTCTGAAATTCTCAACTCAGAAGTTAACTCCGATAGCGAACAGCAAATACTGACAAATGATTTTACTATACTGACCTCAGATAGTCGGGTTGTTGGGGTAATGTGTATATGGAGTCACAAAACTCTGACAGACTCAGCTAGAGATGTACTTACTTGGGTGGCTAGCGCGATCGCTACTGCTATAGACCGAGTTAGAACCCAAGAACAACTATTAAGTAACCGAGAAGCCTTACTATTTCGCCTCGCCAGTCAAATTAGAGATTCCCTAGACATTGACAAGATATTAGCAACTGCAGTAACAGAAATTAGAAATCTCCTGCAGATTGACCAATGCTGCTTCATCTGGTGCTTATCTGCTCAAATTACTAGCATTGCCGTCACCCATGAAGCTTCTAACCCGAAAATATCAGTTCAAACCCCAGAATATTCCAGCCAACAGATAACAATTTTATCAGATAAAATTCGGAATCGTGAAATTTTACAACTTGACAATACAAAAACAATCAATCAAAATAAGCTTAAACAAATGCAGGTATATCTGCAACAGTTGGGAGTGAAATCTACATTATTACTACCATTGCAAACTCGCTCTGGTCAAATGGGAGGAGTTATCTGTAACCAGTATAGTAATCATAGACCTTGGAAAGAAAGTGAAGTAGAATTACTCCAAGCAGTAGTAGACCAATTAGCGATCGCCATTGACCAAGCGGAACTTTATGCTCAAACCCGTGCAGCAGCTTTAGCAGCGCAAACCCAAGCACATCACCTCAGTGAAGCTTTAAAGAACCTACAGCAAAAAGAAGCTCAGTTAATTCAACAAGAAAAAATGTCATCTCTTGGTCAAACCGTAGCAGGGGTTGCCCACGAAATTAATAATCCTGTCAATTTTATTCACGGCAATCTCACTTACATTAAAGATTATATACGAGACATTCTCGAATTGCTAAACCTTTATCAAAACTATTATCCAGATCCTGTAGCAGAAATTGAAGACAAAACTGAAGATATAGAATTAGACTTTTTAATGGAAGACTTACCCAAAATTTTGTCTTCAATGGAAATGGGAACCGAACGTATTCGTCAAATAGTTCTATCATTAAGAAACTTCTCCCGTTTAGACGAAGCAGACAAAAAAATAGTAGATATCCATGAAGGTATTGATAGTACCTTGCTAATTTTAGATAACAGGATTAGGTCAAAGGGGAAAGATTCTGGAATTGAGATTGTCAAAGACTATGGTAATTTGCCAAAAGTAGAGTGCTATCCAGGACAACTCAACCAAGTATTTATGAATATCATTAGTAATTCCATTGATGCCCTTGAAAGTAAACTAGAATCAAGGATGATTAAAATTACTACCCAGCTAGACTCAGAAGAAGTAGAAGCAACAAATAGTCAAGATGAAAATCAAAATTTATCTACCTCTGCTCTCAAATATGCTGTTATATCCGTTACAGATAATGGCCCAGGAATGACAGAAAATTTAATTAATCGAGTTTTTGATCCATTCTTTACCACTAAGCCAGTCGGAAAGGGTACAGGTCTGGGCCTTTCCATTAGCTATCAAATTATAGTTGAGAAACATAATGGTATCTTGAAATGCACTTCCCAACCAGGAGAAAGCACTGAATTTATGATTAAAATTCCCATCAAAGCACCAACAGCTCTCAAATCAATAATTTAGACAGTTTCAGTCTTTCTCTCTGTTTGATTCCAGAGCAATCACCATTACTCGCGTGGACATTATCAAACTCTCAAATTTACTTACAGCAATAATTTAACTTTTGCCTTCTGACTTCAGCTCTACCTGCCATCCAATTTAAGTCCATAACTCCTTCAGCATCAAAACTTCAAAATTATGAAAAAAACCCTTGACAAATTCCCAGATGTAAGTGCTATTATATTAAATGTTGACGAGATGGGGCGTCGCCAAGCGGTAAGGCAGCTGGTTTTGGTCCAGCCATTCGGAGGTTCGAATCCTTCCGCCCCAGTTAAACTAGATTAACTAACTAAATTAAGATAATCTTTACCTTAAGCCTTGCTTAAGTAATATAAATAGCTGTCAGCTTTCAGAAATCATCGGCATATAATGCTGAATTTAAACCACTATCAACCCACATCACTAATTAGGGCTTGCTGAATAACTCTTTTAGTAGGGGGGAGGAGTCAGGAGTCAGGAGTCAGGAGTCAGGAGGAATGGGAATTATAGAGTAGGTAGTCAGAAAAATAGTCCCTTAATTTTTCTGCCTCGCGTTACCCCATTTTACGCTCACTTTTTCATATATATCAACTGAAAAGCTGGTACTTTTTCCAGACCTAAAATGGCTCAAACCGTTATATGTCAGTGCTTTGATATTTAATCAGCAAACCCTAATTAAAACAATATATATAGTGGGGGAATTATACCGTAAATTTTTTAGCTGAAAGCTCATAGCTTGTTAATTTCTCAGAGCTATCTATCTTAACTTTTTGGGTTCTACTCTTATCAGCTTACCCCCATTGTCTGTACGATAAACCCATTCATGTTTACCATCAGACAAAACAAGACGCCAACCTTATAGTGGGGGACTTATACCGTAAATTTTTTAGCTGAAAGCTAATAGCTTGTTAATTTCTCAGAGCTATCTATCTTAACTTTTTGGGTTCTACTCTCATCAGTTTACCCCCATTGTCTGTGTGATAAACCCATTCCTGTTTACCATCAGACAAGACAAGACGCCAACCTTATAGTGGGGGACTTATACCGTAAATTTTTTAGCTGAAAG
>NZ_JBNHEQ010000302.1:52737-60475 GCF_050016015.1 Dapis hubbardiae BLCC-M172 | reverse complement strand
CTAATAGCTTGTTAATTTCTCAGAGCTATCTTAACTTTTTGGGTTCTACTCTCATCAGTTTACCCCCATTGTCTGTGCGATAAACCCATTCCTGTTTACCATCAGACAAAACAAGACGCCAACCTTCTACTAATATTTGGCCACAAAGCTCATCATTTTTTGGCAACCCCAAACAAGTATTTGGCCAAGTCTCTTGACTGACTTCATTCACTTTTATTGTTTCAGGGGCAATACCTATTTGATTCCCTAAATCTTGGCGAACAGCATCAACTATATTATTAGGGATTTTTTCAGTTTGATTAGCAAATTTTTCTGCCTCGTCAGGAATTGGTTTACTGAACTGTTTCACATGATCAAAATCCTTATTAATAGAGTTCTGCTTCACAGCAAGTATATGATTTAGAGATTTATTAGTTAGGAAAAAAGGTTGAGATATTTCTGTCTGAGATTCAACTTTAGTCTCTGTTGCAGATTTTAAAAGATTAGCAAACTTATCAGCCTTGGAAGTAATTTTGCCATTTGTCTCTACTTGGGGAGATTGAAGAACTTTTACAGCAGCAATTGCTGTTTCAGTAAGATTTGGATATGCTTCAGCAGCTAAGATTCCAGTTAAAATTAATGCTAGTAAAAAAGGATGAGGCGATTTTTGCTTAACTCGCTCGTTTCCATTTAGTTCATAATTTTTAGAGTTAGATTTCATAATTAAGATCCTTCGATTATTTATAGGTTTACTTATCTATATTAGTTAGATGGGATATTATTCTGGAGCTATCGAATTCGATCTAGGTGGTTTAGATGATTAAGATACAAGTTGAAGTTTGATTTTTTTATGCTTACAGAAATTAATCTATAAATAATTTATTTCTAGGGTTTGCTAGGTTATTCTGAGTTAGACCATTAACAAAGCTAAATGTTTGAACTCTCTGTCGAGCAAAATAGGAACAGAATCGTAAAATAGACATGATTAGTTAACTCAAGTTATGTATTTCTACTTCATCTCTCAGCACTAAAACGGACTTTATTTTTATCTCATGGTCTTATTAGTAGCAGATATTACAAAAAATGTATCTCAATAAAATAGACTTCAAAAAGTTCAATTAGTTCCATCACAAAATCCTCAAAACGACTCTTTCTTAACTTCTGTTTGACTTGGTGTGTTTTCCGGAAACGAAATATTTTCTCAAAGCTTAAAAGTCATAAAAATTGACTGGGAAATCTTCAGCCAAATTGCTTAATTAGAGAAAATACTAACAACTACCAACCAGATGCTACAATACCAAACTAATCAAATCCCGAATTTTTACGGAAAAATTAAATTTGTAATTTCATCGTAATTTAGAAATTTTTACTGATGCCAAAAAATATTTTCCTTGGCAATAGACAAATAGTAAGTAAGTAAGTACAAAAAATTATTTATACTATCACCAATTTAGCAAAAGAAGCTCTATATGAAAATATAGCTAGAGGAGTCTTCTCAAATTGGCATAGTGATTAACTCCGAGATGGGGGGTATAAATTATAGATCCAGGGATACAGCAGTTATCATATTAATCAAGTACAGTATTTTTATCTCTTTCCTATTCTCTGTTTCCTATTTCCTCTCTTAGTATCCATTCCCTTGCTTCTGTGGCCGAAACAGGGTTTAATAGCTGTTCCCTAAAATCCAAAACTTATGTATCTTCAATATTAATTCACTTTAAAGATGTCACAAATAGTTTCCAACCTTAAATGTAAAATAATTTCCTGAAATTACTGTATAGTTAAAGTTGTGAGCTGATAAAATCTTACTTTTAACTTTTGACTTCCATGAAATGATATTACCACAGAAAGTTCCCCTTATTAAGCGGGATGATCGGGGGATAAATGACTTCTCAAACCACCTCTAAAGTGAATTAGGATCGGCTTGGAGTGAGTTGGTTATAGTTATATGTTACTGAAGCAATAATCCACCATTATCAAAATAATTGGGTCGTGCAACCTCCCCTTTTAAGGGAAAATGTTTTTGGAGGGTTGCTCAAAATCCCTTTTACAAAAACAACTTCTGACTTCTGACTTCTGAACTTAGTTAAAATCTCTAATTTGAAGTAGCAGTCAGCACTCAGCTAGCCTCTTTCAGAGGAACTTCGTTAACAGCAATCAGCTTTTCACGGTGTATAATGGGGGACTATTTCCCCCCATAAAAGGCGCACCACTAATTTTTTCAAACTCTTGTGGGGGACTTCAACCCTCGAATTTCAAGCTGACAGCTAAATGCTGTTTGCGCAGCATTCCGTAAGGAAAAGCTGATAGCTAGTTAACGGTGGGACTGTCAAAATATAGATGTTAACAATAATAAAAGAAATTAACCTTATGGACCCATTACTGGAAGGTGGTGCTGCGATACAACAGCGTGATTACACCTTAATAATTGACAAAAGTAACGATATGTATATATCTGGCTCCCCCACAGGGAGAAGACCATGGGATTTAATGCAAGACTCCATCATCAGATTAGCTAGTGAATGTGAGAAGCTAGATTTAGATGGACTAACCGTTTACCTATTCTCTGACTATTTTAAACGATATGACCAAGTAACATCTACTGATTTAGGTGAAATTTTCCTGGAAAATCAACCCTCCGGTAAAACTAATTTAGCAGATGCTCTTAAGGATGCGATTGATAATTATTTTGAACGACGTGCTCTGAAGATAGCAAAACCTAATGGGGAAACTATTTTAGTTGTTACAGCAGGTGAAATAGAAGAACCTGAGCGAGTTAAGCAGATTATTATCTCTGCTGCTAATAATTTACAGCAAGATGAAGAGTTAGGTATTTCACTTATTCAGGTAGGAAATAAACCTGAAGTCACTAAGTTTTTTAAATTATTAGATAATGAATTACAAACAATAGGTGCTAAATTTGACATTTGCAATACTGTTACTATTGCCGATCTGGAAAACATGAATTTAACGGATGTTTTAATTAATGCTATTTTTGCTTAAGATAATCGATCGCAATTAGCTTATTGCATATCACTGGAAACGCTTTTTTTTAACTAATAGAAAAAAGGGAGTAGGGAGTAGGGAGTAGGGAGTAGGGGGGATAAATTGATGAATAAGAGTGGGATAATTTATTTTATTTTTTATTCTTAGAGATGTCTATTGAAATATTGGTTAATATGCGTTGTTTAACATCAATTGGAAATTCTGACTCCTGTACGGGTGATTTGGTTCCGAATGCTGTCGCTTTCCGCGTAATTAGGAGCATTCAGTAATAAATTGTCCCTACGACTCCTGACTCCATAACTGCCACCAAAATATTAAAAATTAAATAGGATTGCTATATTGAAGAATTTTGTGGTGAAATCCTAAACCATAAATTTCGTCCCAGCGCTTTGAAGTATAACTTGACTGGAAACTGGTAATAATCAATTACAATATTAACGATAATAGTCAAATGAGATAGAAAAGTTAAACCTGTCCAAACAATTGGTAGCCAACATAGAGGAGTACCTGGTATTGGAGGAAAAAAGTAAGCACTTAATCCTATTAATGTGGTTGGTAATAATACAAATCCAACTGCTAATAACTTGATTACCCAACTCCATTCTACTTGAGGATGATCGGCCTTCCATTTTTTACCATTCCACCTCCAACTTAAAGGAGAAGAACTATCTGCCATTTTTAATGATTGCTTTACCATATCTGGAGTGAAAATATGGTTACAGAAATTACAATAAAAAGCATCCATTAAAGTAATTGCTGAAATCTGACCATGATAGCAGACAGGACAAGTATAAACTTCTTCAATGCTCAAACTTTTATTGACATTATCGCAATTAGACATAAACTTTGAAAGTGAAGAAAAACAACTATATAGGTTGAATTTTAAACAGTAATCTCTCAACTTATCTAGGGTCTGTGATAATTCTTAACTTTTATCTAATTAAGCAGAAATTAAACTTATATAAACTATATGCTTTAAACAGTTTTAACTCTCGTCAATTCCAGAAAAAATGGTTTGATTTTGTAAGCATTCAGCCGTCAGCCAGCCTCCTGCGGAGGAACTGCGTTAACAGCCATAAGCTATTGCTTTTAGTGTCCTTTCTCAAGCTTTATTTAGCTAGAATTAAATCTTAACTATGAAAGTTTGCTTCCTAGTAAACCCCGTCTTTAAAAGGAGTGTCTTATTGCTGTTTGCGTAGCATTCCGCAGGAAGAGCTGACAGCTAATAGCTGTTTGCGCAGCATTCCGCAGGAAATGCTCACTTGAGTTTGACCTGAAATATTAATGGTTGGTGCAATTTTTTATAAAATATCTGTAGCATTAGGAAATATGGCGTTATATTTTCAGACTTTTCATCTATTTTGGTATTTTTTTTTCCTAATGAATAATTAATTATTAGATTTAGTTTACACCATCTTCTTTTTCAAAGCAAAATTGAAAAAAAGCTTGCTGAAGCATCAATCTTCTTCTCAGCAGGGAGATTTCAAGAATTAAGAATTTAGAATTAAGAATTTAGAATTACCTCTCCTTGAAAAGGAGAGGATTGACAAACAGGAAAATTTTTATTTATTATCCCCTTAAAAGGGGAGGCTTTAAACCACAATATTTCGGTAATTATTCATTAAATAAGAGGTTGAATGTATCAGGAAATATAAAAAAAGAAGATAGGGAAAAGGGAACACTTAACTGGTATGGAGGGAATAGGGAATAGGCAAAAAAACAATTATTTGTTATCAAGAAATTCACAACTAACTGATTGAGTATGAATAGTCACCTACTCCCTCTGTAGAGTTATTTCAATCCCTTGCCTTATTCAATCTTAAAGCTTGAATTCTGAAACTTTTTGCTTAATACTTATTTGACAAACAGTCTCTAAGATTTATGATTACTATATATAAATCAGCAGTAAGATGTGAGAATTTGAGTATTTATTCAAAAAATAGAATATAGCAGTTATCATATTCATTTTTTTTCTCTGTTATACCAATTCCCATGCATTATTGCTATACTTGGGCGATACTTCAGTTATTAACTGGTCGATACAATCAGAATTATTTTTTTGCTGATTTTAGCTAGTTTAATGTTAATTATTCTTATGTTTACTTCTCCCCCTCTCCCCTACTCCCCTACTCCCCTACTCCCCTACTCAACAAAATGTAGAAAAGTTTTTGAGAAATGGTATTACCTGTTTACCTTTCCCTGTTTCCTGTTCCCTAAAAGTCTCGAATATCTCATAACTTAAATCATATTGATATATATCTTTGAAGAAATTATTTTTATGAATTGCAATCTGAATATCAAAATCAATACTCCTTAGATTAATTAAATATAGCTATAGCAATTCTATTGCCATTTTAATATCTTGCCAGAGGTAGGGAATTATAATTCATAATTAAGCAGATAAGATTTTTGAAATTTTTCATAATCAAATCTACTGAAATTTAAAACTGAAAAAAAAATATCCCTATATTAGTTAAATTTCTATCAACCAACAAAAATATAGCATTTATTAGTCTTTGTGAAGCACACTTATTATTCTTCTTTTATGTTTTATGTTCCCACTCTTGATGAGTATTCTCTTGCCTGTGTCGCCGACGCGAGGTCGCACCCCTGTTCCCTTAAATTTAGAATTTCGTACCTTTTAATTTAATATATTAAAGCTATAGCAATCCTCTTTCAATTGTAATATTTTTTGGGTAGTTAGGAGTTAGGAGTCAGGAGTCAGGAGTTATAATTTTGAAAGTTTTTCATCAATCTTAACTACTATAAAAATTCTCACAAATCATTTAGGATTACTATATATTATTCAGATATCAGAGAGGTAAATAGTCAAATTGGTCAAACATAAATCATTGAATTCAATCAACCATTCCTGGCAGTCAATTATTCAATTTGTTAGTTTGTTTTGTCTTTGTTGCTTCCTAGTCATTAGTTGTAGCCAACCTCAAAATAACCCCGATAATACCCTAACTACAGAAACAAATACAAATCGCATTACCATTGGCACAACTTTAAAACCTCGGACTATTGACCCCGCAGACGCCTACGAAGTAATATCCGGTAACTTACTCTATAACTTAGGCGATCGCCTCTACGGTTACAAGTTAGGAACAACGGAACTTGTACCCCAACTAGCAAAAGAAATGCCAAAAATTAGTGAAGATGGCACAACATATACTATTCCTATTCGTGAAGGAGTAACATTCCATGACGGTACTCCCTTCAACGCCGAAGCAATGGCCTTTTCTTTAAAACGTTTTATTGAAAGTAGTGGTCCACCTTCTTCTTTATTAACTAATACCGTTGAGTCAGTAGAAGCTACTGGAGAATATCAATTAACAATTAAGTTGAAAAAACCCTTTGCAGCTTTCACTCCTTTATTAGCATTTTCTGGTCTATGTGCTATTTCCCCACAAGCTTATACAATAGGTGAAAATCAATTCAAACCCGATCAATTTATTGGTACTGGTCCCTACAAATTAGCTGAGTATGGTACTGACGTTTTACGATTAGATACATTTGAAAATTATTGGGGAGAAAAAGCAAAAAATCAAGGAATAGACATCCAAATATTTTCTAGTTCAGCCAACCTATTTAATGCCTTTAAAACAGGAGCTATAGACGTAGCTTATTTTACTCTAGACACAGACCAAATTAGCAACTTAGAAGCAGAAGCTAGTCGTCAAGGATGGCAAGTAATTTCTACAGATGGAAAGACAGTTAATTACATGGTTTTAAATCTCAATTCAGAGCCATTAAATAACAAGGAAGTTAGACAAGCTTTAGCCTCAATTATTGATAGAAACTTACTAAATGAACGAGTTTTACAAGGAAAAGCTGAACCAGTTTATAGTCTAATTCCGACAAAATTTGATGGTTATAAACCAGTATTTCAAGAAAATTATGGAGATGGAAATTTTGACAAAGCCAAAGAATTATTAGAAGAGGCAGGATACTCTCAAGAAAAACCAGCAAAAATAGAAATTTGGTATGCTGCAAATTCCACTAAAAGACAATTAACAGCCAGTACATTAAAAGCATCTGTAGAGCAAAAACTAGAAGGTTTAATGGAATTAGAATTGAATAGCGTAGAAGCAGCTACTGCCTTTAAAAACTTAGACAAAGGAGTATATCAAACATTTATCTTAGATTGGTATGGAGACTTTATTGATGCAGATAATTATATTCAACCATTTTTAGAATGTACTAAAGGTTCAATAGAAAAAGGTTGTGAAGAAGGAGCTAGTCAATTTCAAGGTTCATTTTACTATAACGATAAGATAAATCAATTAATCCAAGAACAACGTCAAGAACAAAACCCAGAAAAACGCCAAGCTATTTTCATAGAAATTCAAGAATTATTAGGAGAAGATGTTCCTTTCATCCCATTATGGTTAGATAAAGATTATGTATTTACTCAGAAAAACATTAGCGGAGTTAGTTTAGAACCTACTCAACAATTTCCTTTCTGGACAATTAATAAATCATAACTTAGGATTGACTGAGAAAAAGTATTTTGGTGAGGGCAGGAGTCAGGAGTCAGGATAAGTGGGAATTATAGAGAAGGTAGAAGAAAGTTATGGTTTTTCAGTAATAAATCAGAAAAATTTAGAAGTAAAACACCAGAACTTCCTTCTGGCTTCTTTTTCATTCCTTCTGACTTACTCAAATCAATTACTCAAAATTTCCTTAACCCTAAAAGTTATGGTTTTTCAGTAATAAATCAGAAAAATTTAGAAGTAAAACACCAGAA
>NZ_JBNHEQ010000302.1:36403-52637 GCF_050016015.1 Dapis hubbardiae BLCC-M172 | reverse complement strand
CTAAAAGTTATGGTTTTTCAGTAATAAATCAGAAAAATTTAGAAGTAAAACACCATAATTTCTTTTTTCCTTTTCCTTCTCCCTTCCACCTTCTCCCTTCCACCTTCTCCCTTCTTCCTTCCACCTTCTTCCTTCTCTAAAAAACTAACGCAAAAAACAACTAATCATCCATAACACCAAAAAAGTTACCAAAGTAATAAATATTTCTGTTGCTAAACCAGTTGCCAAAGCACTCAGTATTTGTCCTAAAATTAATCCAAAAATTAAACCACCAACTGTTAACAAAACAGCACGGCCAAACTTATTTTCTTTACGGTTAAGGAAATAAAGACAACCACCAACTCCCAAAGCCAAAGTTAACTGTAAGCTAGAAGGCTGAATAATACTAATTGCCCCTAAGACCACATATATACCAGTAGGCCAGATAATATCAGCTTGACTAGGAGTATCAATCAAATTTTGTAGCCAAACAGGTCCTTGATTAGTTGGCCCTGAACCTAGAGTATCAGGAGCCTTTTTTGTTTGCCTTTCAGGAAACCGAATACGCTCAGGCACTTTAATTTTGCCTTCTTGACGCAACCGTAGACGGTCCATCAAAATAGCATCATAAGCAGCTTCAATATTTTCCATAACTTTCCGATCATCACCGTGCTGTTGCTTCAAACGTTCCTTTGCTGCTTGAATTTCCTCAAAAGAAGCATCTTCAGTGAGACCAAGTTGTTGATAATGACTCTGATTGCTCATAGGAATTTATTAATAGTCTTTTAAACTGTGACACAATATTCGATTATAGTATTTTAATCTTATCCACTTTTCGAGAAATATGCCTAGTTAACTGTACAAATATCTCTAAGTAAGAGGGAACAAGGAACAAGGAACAAGGAACAAGGCTTTAGTTATCTAGGAGAGAAAAAGTAAATATTGAAAAAAAAGGGCAAAATGATCGAGATAACTGTCTAACATAAAACTCTCTAAAATAAATTAGAGTAGCTCTTTTTCAGAATCTGTTAGCGAGATGCACCTTTTTGTAGCATTCTTTTTTCCAAGTAGTATTAGGTTAACACAAGGAAAATAAACAAAATCATCTCAGAAGTATACAGTTTTTTTCCAAATACCTATTATTAACTTGTATTACTTTTGAAAAAAAATAAGGTCAATAGCCTCCCCTTGGATAGGAGATGAAAAAAACAGCTTCGGTATTTCAAAGCTCTGACTTCAGCGGTCGGTAATGATAACTGATAACTGAAATGACTTAATCTCATACCATTTCACTTTAAGGATCTCACAAATAGTTTCAAAGTTCTAATGTCAAATAATTCCTTGAAACTACTGAATAACAAAGTTTTCTGTTTATTAAAAATAACTTTTGATTTTTGAATTGTGACTTTTGACTTCCGTGCAACGGTATCAGCCACTAACTATTCCTGACCACTGCACCTTTTTCTGTTTTTCACGCCGATAAGAGAAAAAATAGTCCGGTTGTTGATAAGTACAATAAGGAGCGATCGCCACCTGTTGATTACCAATACCCAATTGTTCCAATTGTAAGATATTGACCAAACGCACATCTAAGCGAACTTTTCCCGGTTCAGGATCGGATAAAATTGGCGAATTTGGTAAAAGCTCCAGAAAATGCAAAATATCTTTAATACTTGTCTTCCCTGTTTCTGGAAAAATAGTCATTCCCACCTGAGCTGCCACCTCTTCAGAGACTTGATAAACCTCTCCAGCAATAGCAGGACCAAGGACAACCAACAAATCAGATAATTGACTCCCGTGGACCTGAAAACCTGCCAATGCCACGGGGATAATTTTTGCCGCAGTACCACGCCATCCAGCATGAATGGCCGCTACTTGTCCGGTTTTTTGGTCAGCAATTAGAGCAGGAACACAGTCAGCACTACATACCCAAACTGCTTGTTTTGCTTTTTCAGTGAGTAGGCCATCAGCTTCGGCATAAGTTGCTTCAGTTTCAAGAGTAGATTTCCCTGTTGTAAGTACAGTATTGCCATGTACTTGCTTAACACGATATACCTCAGCAGAGGGATGTAAGACATCTACTAATTCTGTCGGTGTACTAGGAGCAAAATGGTGAGTAAAAAAACCATGAGGCCAATTTTGTAAAAGGCTACAGGTGAGGTAAGGCTGTCCTTGCCATTTTTGCCAATGCCAAGTTACATCATTTTTACTCAAAACTTGGTAGTATTTGTTTAATTTTTGTGAATCAGGGTTAGCTATAGTCATCAGAATTAGTATTGTTTGAAGTTGAGATTTTTATTTTGCCATCTTCCCCGACTATGCTACACTAATAGTTTTGCTCATGGTTATCCATTTCAAAGTATTTCAGGAAATGAAACTACTCCCTCCGTATGGAGCAATAGAAAAAAATTTCATCCTCCATCTAGGAGTGCTTGATAAAATGAAATAACTATTGCTCTATCTGCAATAGAAAAAAATTTTATCCTCCATCTAGGAGTGCTGACAAAAATGAAATGACTATTGCGTCAATAGAAGAAATTCCATCATCCACCTCCGGGAGCTTCAGGGAATGAAACGACTATTACTCTATCCGCAATAGAAAAAAATTCATCATCCAACTTCGTGAGCTTCAGGGAATGAAACGACTATTACTCTATCCGCAATAGAAGAAAAATTCCATCATCCAACTTCTGGAGCTTCAGGGAATGAAACGACTATTGCTCCATACGCAATAGAAGAAAAATTCCATCATCCAACTTCTGGAGCTTCAGGGAATGAAACAACTATTGCTCTAATTGAATATTTAGAAATTTTCCCTAGGAGCAATAAAGAAAGTTTTCATTTTATTAAGCTCCCAGCAAAATAAATATAATGCTTGTTTTTCCCTCATCAAATCTTTCTATCTATCCCTCCTCAGTAGAAAACCACAAACATTTTCATTCTCTTAAGCTCCTGAAAAATCGGCGCGTCAAAGAATTTTCGGTTGCATCCTCACTAAAATTCTGATATCATAAAAACTGTATGGTCTTGCTCGTCTATATACATGATTTTTTATTCAACTAAATTTTCTGTGCTAAAGGTAATTGAATATTTAGAAATGTTCCCCAGAAGCAATACAGAAAGTTTTCATTAAACGCTTCGCGACTTGAATTGCTTTTGTGGAGCATGACCTAGGAAAGCTTCACCTAAGATGGCATGGATGGGTTATCTAACCAGATCCAATTTCTCCTTGAAAAAAAAATCCTTGTTAACGAATCCTCTTCTAAAAAATAAAAAAAAAGAAGAGGTAATAATTAATTATTAATTATTGAAAGACCCATAAAATAAATATCTAGGAAAAAAATTGTCAGAATTTAATCAAAAACAATTCATAAACTCCCTATCAAATATTCAGAGAATTAGAACTTCCAACATATCAACCCCCTCAACCCCCAATCATCTGCACATTTTTTCCAGCCTCCCCTCAACAAACCAAACCCTTTGGCAACTAATTGACTCAGGAGCATCACCAGGAACCATAGTCATAGCCACCCAACAAACAGCAGGACGCGGACAATGGGGACGAAACTGGATATCAAGCATTGGCGGACTATATATGTCAGTAGCCTTTGCCAAGGGATACCGAAGCACTATCCCTCCCAACATATCAATATCCCAAACCCCACAACTAACCTTATCCACAGCTTGGGGTATAGCCTCAAGTTTGCAAGATTATGGTGTACCAGTCAAAATTAAGTGGCCTAACGACTTAATCTTAGAAAATCGAAAATTAGGTGGCATCCTCACAGAAACCAGGGTCAAGAAAGAAAAAATTTCTCAAGCAGTAATTGGTATTGGGATTAACTGGTCTAATTCTGTGCCAGAAACAGGAATTAATCTGCAAAGCTATTATAGGAATCAGTCTCAACCAAAAATATCCTCTCTAGAAATGTTAGCCGCAATAGTCTTTCACGGACTAGACTCTGCCATTAAACAACTTTTAGACTCAGGAATAGAAAGTATTTTACCTGGTTATACTCAACTACTAATAAATATAGGGCAGGAAGTAGTAGTAGAAGATAGTCTGGGCAAAGTTGTAGGAGTGACAAATACTGGGGAGTTAAAAGTAAAAATTAACCCAGACTCAGCCACCCCAAAAACTCAGCCTCAAATATCTCCCTCCGAAATATACCTAAAACCAGGTACAATCAGTCTGGGTTATGGCCAAATTAGTAAGGGAGTAGGGGAGTGGGGGAGTAGGGGAGCAGGGGAGTAGGGCAGAAATTGAAATACATCTAGTCTGGTCGTTTCTCCACAGTGAGAAAGACTTGATATTTTATTGATAAGTAATACCAAATCTCAAAAGTCTTGCTACATATTCATTGATAGTAGAGATTAGAGAGTAGGTAAATTAGGAATAAGATATGTTAGCTCTTTGCCTAGAATCCTAAAAAACATTGCTGAACCTTTAGGTTAGGACATTTATAAATGCTCAAACTTAGTCAGGGATTACTTCTGACTTCTGACTTCTGACTTGTGTGTAGTGACATATTATATCAAATCCGGTAGTATCGGTACAATTCATGCCTCGTAGGGGTTTGGTCACCAAACCCAAACCCTACTTGCAGTTTTTGCCTCTTTTAAAATCTCCCAACTCCAAAGTAAGGGGATTTGATATTACTTGCTTTCCAAACTCATAAACCCATAAAGCCAAAAAAACAACTATATCAAAGTCAAAATTGATTAAACTGTATAAATTGTTCAAAAAAAGTAACCTAAATAGTGTGAGGAAATAATGTCGCTAGAGAACCAAAACCAATCAGTTGAGTCTAACACCAAACCACAGGAAACAACTCCAGAGCAGAACCAAAAGCAAAACTTAATTCAGACCAAACTTCTCACTCACAAGTCCCTCATGCAGTTAGGTTGTTGTCTAGCTAGTTTAGGGATGTTAGGTAGAGGTATGGCTTTAGCAGAGATGGTTTTGGAAATAGAAGTCTATGACTATGAACCATCATATCAACCCGCCCCAGTAGATAGTTATTCTCCCCAAACATCCTATTCAGCACCCTCCTATTCACCAGAACCTTACTACGAACCAGAGCCATATTATTCTCAACCAGCACCAACCTATTACGAAAGCGAAGCTCCTCGGTACGAGGCACCAGAGCCATATTATTCTCAACCCTACTACGAACCTGAACCATATTACTCTGCTTCACCTAGCTATTCTGAACCATATTATTCTGAACCATATTATTACGAACCAGAACCAGAACCTTATTATTCTCAACCAGCACCCAGTTATTACGAACCAGAACCATCTTACTATTCTCAACCAGCACCCAGTTATTACGACCCTGAACCATATTACTCCCAACCAGCACCAACCTATGAGCCAGAACCCGAACCTGAGAATACTATCTATCTACCCAAAAATCTTTATGTAGCACCTCCTACTAATACTAACCTCAACCTCTCAAAGCAACCCAAAAATAACTTACCACCCCTAACATTACCAAAACCTGAGAAACTTTATTATTATGATGGTTCGACTAACGCTTATATAGATGACACAAATTATAAAGTCGGTGCAACAGAGAATTATGAAGCACCAAGTACAGTAGTTTTCTCAGAACGTTCCACAGGTGAAGTTGCTCAATATCCAACAAATAACAAAAATTGGAGTGCTGTCGCCCAAAATAATAATAATTGGAGCACCCCCACTCAGACTAATAACTGGAGTGCGACTACCGCAACAAATAATTGGAGCGCCCCTGCTCAAACTTCATCTTATAATTCATGGTCTGGGGAAAGTCAGCAAAATTACTATTCCAACAATAATAGTTATTACTCCTCCAACAATAGTTATTATTCAGGTTCTTCTAATTATAGTCAAACAAATTACTACTCAAATTCATCCTCCAGTCAAAGTGGTTATTACTCTAGCACTTCTTATGCTCCACACTACTCAAACTCTTCTCAAGGAGTCGAAGTCGCAGCAGTATTACCCGCTCAAGTGCAGGGATTATTTCATAACCCCATATCCCAGTCAGGTTTAGCTTATTACAAACGCACCATGCGACCTCCCGCAGTCCCCGGAAATGGTAATACCCGGTTAATATTTCCTCTATCTATTCCAGCACCTATCACCTCATTCTTTGGTTGGAGACAACATCCAATATTAGGTTATAAAAAATTTCACACAGGAACAGACTTAGGCGCACCAACAGGAACCCCAGTAGTTGCCACTTATGCAGGTCAAGTAGCGATCGCCGACTGGTTAGGTGGTTATGGTGTAACTGTTGTGCTAGATCACCAGAGAAAATCATTGGAAACTCTCTATGGTCACTTATCAGAAATTTTTGTCAAACCAGGAGAGTTTGTAGAACAGGGTGAAGTTATTGGGCGCGTTGGTAATACAGGAATGTCTACAGGTCCCCACTTACATTTTGAAATGCGACAGTTAACAAAAGATGGATGGGTAGCGAAAAACCCAGATAGTCACATTGAGTTTGCTTTAGCAAATTTGATGACAGCATTAAAGGTGACAGAAATACCGCCTGTACCAGAAGTTACTATTAATGAATTGTTGAAGCAGACCAAAGAATTAGATTCTGGTTTACCACAACTGCCACCTTTACCACCTGGTTTTGAAGTACCTATTCCTGACTTAGAGCCGCCAATTTTTGAGTTGACAAAAGCTTCAGAAAAGTCTGATGAGGATGTTCAAATTAGTTTGAATGAGCAGGAGAAAAAAGTCGTAGAATAAAGTTAGTTGAATTGGGAAAATTTGACAAAACTCCTGGATATTTGAGATAAATATTACAGGATTTTTTATTGAAAAAGCAAGAGGGGGTTGTTATCCTAAACCCCCTCCTGGAGAAATATAGAAGGTTAAAGAAAGCCCTTTTCTAGTCTTCCTATATTTCCCTTATGAGTTATGACTCATATTCCATATGTTAATGTAGTTAACATATAAGAGGCTGTTTGTCAAGAATTATGAAGTATTAGTAGCGATATAGCTGCCGCACTTGCTCCGCCAACCCTAACCGTTTTAACATTAAACGAATCATGGAAATATCAACCAAAGCTTCCCTATTGTGAGGATGTTCTTCATAATATGCAAGAAAGTCTACGATTACGGCCGCGCCCTCGCCAAAGTCCTTTCTACCACCCAGCGTCTGGGCAAAACTTTAAACCCTTTTTCAGTTCTGTTAACAATAGCTAATTTCCATCCACAAACCATTGCCACTGATTTCTCTAGTTTTCCTCTATAACCTTGATCTGCCCAAACAATTTTCAGATTCGGGGCATCATGTTTAGCTTGAAGAAATATAGACTTAGCTCCTTGTGTATCCTGTATATTTGCAGTATGTACAACTACACGGTAGTACATCAGTAAAGTGTGGGAATGATCAGATGAGTATTGTCCCTAAATACTCTCAATCATCATGGAATGTCCTCTGTGTGGCCATCAGAAAACTCATAGGCATAGAAAAACTAGCAAAGGAAATCAACGATATTATTGCCCTGAATGCCTACAAACTTTCACGCTCTACTTTTGACACTCTCTATTATCGGCGACAAATTGAACCTGAGAAGATGGGCATGGTTCTACAGGCTCATGTTGAAGGTAGTAGTTTAAGAGGAATTAGTCGAACAGTGAATCTAGCCTATAACACGGTAGTCAATTTGGTGAGGGCTGCCTCTCAAAAAGGACAAATGATTCTTGCGGAGTCATGTAGAAAATATCAAAACCTCACAAGTCAGCAGTGATGAATACTGGCAATTATCCGAAAAAACAAAAACATTGTCAAATGAATGAATTGACAGAAGGTGACTGTTGGGTAGGTATGACTCAAGCTTCCAGAACGTGGATTAATTTTAAGTGCGCTTAGTAGGTAAACATACTGACCAGTAAGAGTGAAGAATTGATATAGCTGCCTACTTCAATTGGATTTGGGTTCATAGTCGCAAAGAAAATACTGCTGCACAAAGAGCTAAGTTGGCGTTCGTGGAGCGTTGCGTCAGCAGTATCGCTCCTTGGAGTTGGAATGACCTAATTATTTATCCCACACTTCGCTGATGCACTACCGAAAATTTATCCAGCAATTATGAGCAAGATTCGGTTTCAACTATCCCCCAAGCCATCAAAGCAGAAGAAAGAAAATCTTGAAAAAACAGGGTTTGTTCCAGTTAAAGCTTTTCGGGGTTATAGAAAGAACGAACTCCTGGATGGCAAGATGCAAAAGCTTGACCAAAAACTTTGTTTGCGGAGCATTCCGTAGGAAAATGACTCTGAAGCATGCTACAGCAAAGATTAATCTATGTTTTATCCGACTGATGCTTAAGAGGTTGGTGATCGCGTAGATACCTTCACGGGTTCTATAAAGCGACAGCTCTATTCTTTCTTACCAATTTCACAACAATCTTGAATCGGATCGTCAACTAAATCATTATAATTACCTAATAAAATCTTCAATCTATCATTTATCTCTGGATCGTCAGGATTACTCCGACGTAAGTTTACTAACTCGTTAACACTCTCAGGCAACAAACTATTCTTCTGATAAACATCAATCTTGTCTATAACAGTTTCAGCCAATTTTAGCTCACTAATCAAACTCTCGGTTGCGTCCTGCCTGAATATTTCTCCGTCAAGAGTCACCTGCTTATCATTTCCACAATCAAAAGTAAATTCCCAACCATAAGAGCCTTCTAAAGGCGGAGCAGAAGAAGGTAATTGCCAACTAATAAATCCTGGTTCTGATTCAACATTAAATTTAGTCTTATAAATAATTTTATCCCCTCCAAATACCTTTTCCTTTAAAACAAAATTAATACTACTAGAATGAGGAATATACAACCAAAAAGTTGGATGACTTGTCAAAGTTCCCACAGTTTCTGGCTGTAAGGGAATCAGAACTAAAAAAGGCTTTTTATCATTATCATTACACTTGCTACTAGGAATAGGAGCACGAGTACCTCCACCAGTGGTATTACCCTCACTTGGGTTCCCTCTTCTATCCTTATTCGCCACTTGATCAGGTTCTTTAACTCCAGCTTTTTCTCTAGTATCTGAAGTTTTTGAAATGGCAAATGTACTTTCCAATATGGGAGTAGATTGATTATACTTATGCAGTTCTTGAGATACGGTAGCTTGCTGAAAAAGTCCATCAAATTCCTCTATGTTCCCAGACTGTTGCACTAACAGAGGTGCTTTCATTTCTACTGCTACTGATTTAGCTATTCCCACATTTAGCCCACAAATGCCAATAATAACAGCAGCAAATTGTTTGATTTTCATTGTTTTCTCCCTTAAAAAATTTTTTGTCAATTCAAGCAAATGGTATAAACTTAGAGAACCCCGATAGCTCTAAACTTGTGTCTTAGTTTCTCCTAAATTAGCAGCAATTTTAATTCCTAAGACTGATAACATTCTTATAACTTCTACTCTAATAATTAGGCGTTGTTGAATTAAGGTATTAATGTATGAGGACTTGCGCAAAATAAGGTAATTCTGTGATTGCAAGAGACAGCATTTGCGTTTTATATGTGTAGCAAATCAGTCCGTTAGCATAGCAATCTCAAATATATAAGTCCTATCTATATTAGGAATAGATTCACCCTGTGAACTGAAGGTAGTGAATTAACGGGTAAGTCTAATGTTTGAGCATTTCTACTAAGAATAACAGAAAGTCTGGAGATGTGTATTTGATATAAATTATACTCCAATGTCTATTTCCCCCCTACATTGGTTTCATGTACTTCTTATTCTTACTCGCTATACTGGTCTTCATCCGGAATATATTTGAGATTAGTTTGAAGCCATCGGTAATATCAAAGAAGTATTACCTGTATACTAGCAAGTGCGTAGGGGTGTGGAAAACTATACGATCGTCCCTATCAATTATCAGTCAATGGAGGCGGACTTCTCTCAAAATTTATGAAAACAGTGACACCAGTTATAATAGATGCCAAAACAGATGGCAGCAGGGGTACGACAAAAGCTTGAGTTAAAAAAATCCAACTAACCAAGTATAAAACCATAATATTTCCTCCTATAAAAAAGACAAAGAATAAAACTTGATGAAAACACCTACCTACTACAGCACCAACAGCAGACCAACCTAAAATCCATAACCAGTCTACCCACCTATCCCAAAATATAATTAAAGGTCTTCCATCTAAAACTGCACTAATAATTTGACTTACCTGAT
Source organism: Dapis hubbardiae BLCC-M172 (assembly GCF_050016015.1). NCBI lineage: Bacteria > Bacillati > Cyanobacteriota > Cyanophyceae > Oscillatoriales > Microcoleaceae > Dapis > Dapis hubbardiae. The sequence goes on along the minus strand of NZ_JBNHEQ010000302.1, from coordinate 42,456 downwards.
GCCCGTGTACAATAACTCCAGCCATTTGCTTTTGAGAAACAGCTTGAAAACTATAAGGAGTATAAAAATTGTCACTACCATCTGGATCTGTATTACCAATCAGTACAATCTTATTCTTAACTAAAGATTCATCAAAATTATTATTGAGAACATCCGAAATAGTAATAGAATCAGAAACTTTATTAGGAACCCTATCTGAGTTTCTATAATTAAGTAAAACTTGAAATCCACCAGAGTCAATTTTTTGATAAAAACCTTGTCCTTCTACAAGGTCTTTGAAAGTAACTTGCCCTATTTTGACAAATCCTTGGGGAGCATCTTCCTCTTTAATGCCTTTAGTTTGCAAATAATTAAGCGCAACTTTAACACTTAATGAATATTCTGTTTGACAAGGATTTCCCGCTCTTTTGTTCTGAAACATTAAGTGGCGACGGATTACATTAACTTGACCAATATCTAGCATAAGCTGAATAAAACCGAAGCGTTCCTCCTTCTCTACTGTTGTAGGAGGTCTGGTACTAGGTTCATTCCTGTTATTATCATCGTCACTAACACTACAAACAGCAATTATTTTCTTATTATTACTCAAAAGTGTTAATAATTTTTGATAACCAGATTCAGAAGGTAAAGGATTATTTCGTAAATAATCTACACCAATAATGGCAGGTTTATGAGTTTCTAATTTAGCTATTACTTTAGCTAAATTCTCATCAGTTAAACTATTACTAATTCCATATTTATTAATATCTGTGGCCGTAGCTTCAACAATTAAAAGACGAGGATCTGGTGGCTCTGAAGGTCGCCATCGCATCAGACGATCATACTCATTTAATTCCAATGATTGTAGTAAACCTAAACTTCTCAAAATAATCACTCCTACTCCCACCAAACCTGCAATACCTAAACTCATTCCTAATGTTTTAGGTTGAGGTTTAGCCTGAGAATTATCCAGATTATTTGCTAAATTTGCTAATTTTTCTGCTAATTTTTCTTTAACCCAATCTTCATTAAAAATTTTCTGATAAATTTTATTAAAAACAAATAATTTCTTTTGTCTTTTAATTACTATGCCAGACAATCGTAGAGCCATTTGTACTGGACTATCATCAGTTTTAACTTCTCCCTTTTGCAGAATTTCTTGATATAGTCCCAATAATTGAGGAGCAAATTCAACATGATTAACTAAATAATCGTGCATATATTTAAAATGAGTGGGATTATCTTTTTCTTCCCAATAAGTCAAAATATGTTCTTCTACTAATTCATCGACATCTGGTTCAGAATCCTCTGCATAATCAATAATTATTTGACAAACTTTCTGAGTTAAAAAAGGTTGACCTCCAGTCCAATCAAAAACTTTTTTTAAAACAACTTCTGGCTCTTCTACTATTCCTTCTAATCTCCTAGTTAATACTTCTTTGCCATTTTCAAAAGTTAACTCTGTTAATTCAATCGGATAACCAACATTAAAAGGAGTACGTTGTGGCTCTCTAATTAAATCATCTGGAGTCGCTACTCCAACAAAAGCAAAAATCAACCGATGATAATCACATTTTCCATCCTCAGCCCGGCGATTATAACAAGAGCGAATAAAAGCAAAAAAATCATTTCTCATGTCCAACGGTAATTTAACTAGGACATCAATTTCGTCAAGAAAAATATATATTTTTTGCGGATAGGGAAAATTAACAAATAAAATTTCCTCAATAAACCGACAAAAAAGTTGGATATTATTTAAGTTTTGATGACTAGCTCTCCAGTCTTGATAATTGATAGTATTAGGCAAATCAGAACCATAAAATACTTCTCCTAAAAAACCTTCATACCAATATTCTTCTTTAATTGAAACACCTAATCTAGTCATATCAATTGGGATACATTTACAACCTTGAGAGCGTAATTTTTTCATCACTCTTACCCTCATGCTAGATTTACCCATTTGACGAGCATTAAAAACATAACAATATTCGCCAGCTAGGAGTTTTTCCAATAGTTCTGTATCTTGTTTTCTGACTACATAACTAGGGTCATTTGCTCGTAAACTACCTCCGCTTGTCATTTTTTTTCCTTTTTTCTTCTTCCTTACGTTCTTACTTTAAATTAACATAAACGATCCTGAAAATATTTTTGATATAACTGACAACGAGGTTCAGCTAAATTACCTTTCATTTTAATTAATCCCATAGCTTCTAATTGACGTACTTCTCGATTTTTATTGGGTAAACGCACCGGAGAATTGGCTTTTAATATTTCGTCGTAAAAAACTGTTTTGATTTTGGGATTATTCTCCATGATTTCTAACAACATACTTAAATGATCTTGATAAATCCCACTTTCAGTAGGAGCATCTTTTAATAGGTCTTTAATTTTCAATTCATCCTGAACCATTTTATACAATCCTAATCTGACTAGATAAGGATGTCCTCCTACCATAGACATTAAAGGATTCACTATTTCTGCATCAAGTTGATGTAAGTATGCTAACTGAGTTACCTGCTCTGGTATAAATTCTTTTAATTCTATAGGTAAACCGACATTAAAAGGAGATTGATAAATATCTAGTTTACCATGATATTCTGTGGAATAAGCAATGACCATTCTCAGATTTTCCCAAATTTCCGAGTTATTACTTTCTTCATACCAACTTCTTAACATGGCAAAAAAGTTTTTAGATATTTCTGGATAATTGAAAATTTCATTAACTTCATCTAATAGTAAAACAACATTTTTCTTGAGATAAATCAATAATTCTTTAAATGCTTGAGTACAAGAAATTTTAGCGTTATTATCATCCCAACTTAGTCCAGATGAAACATCAGGTAACTGACTTTTTATATTTTTATTAAATGCTTTGAGAAAATTATTAATATTGTTGATATTGTCAGGTTCAATCAGAGTATCAAATCTCAGATACACAGGAAAATAATTATTTTTATTTGCTTTGTCTTGTATCCTTTTCATTAGAGAAGTTTTACCCATTCTACTTGGTGCTTTTATTCTTACTAAAGAACCTGGTTGTTCTATAGCTTCATAACATTCTGATTCAATAGTACAACGTTTAATTCGATGACGTTCTATATAAAAAGGAGAGTCTATTTTTTCCGGTCTACCAGGCATAATAACTGGGTGAAAACCATAATCTTCCTGTAACTCATTAATGACGAAAGTTGGTTTATATTGAGTGAATATCTGTACCAAATATTCGTTCCATTCCAGATTGGATTCTGATGAATATTTAAACTTCTTTGCTATTGATTTTAATTTTCTCCCTACACTAGATTGATCGAAACTCATTGACTGAGCAATTTCTTGATATTTTTTGCCGGATAAACGCAATTGGATTATATTTTTGTCATTGTCTGACAAGTTACAGTAAATGTGGTCAAATATTTCTTGATTCATGGTTGTTTATTTGAGTTTAAATTTCTTAGGTCGTTATATGAATTTGATTAATTTTTGTTACAAATAAACCTCTACAATTCTCTATTATAAAGGCTTAATTTTTGCAGGAATTTGTCTAAATAGTATTAGATTAAAAGAATGTATAGCACATCCGAGTATAAAAGCAGGCTTATACTATCTTTTAACCCTATATATGGCAAAGGCTATGATTTTAAAAAATACCGTCTGGTTAAGGTAGATTTGGTATTATACCAATTATCAACAGTTCTGCAACCCTTATAGGAGTTATTTTACCAGCTTATGGTAAATCAACAATCCAAGTATAGTTTTGTAGTCTAGTACATATTTACTGAATTGAACATTGGAATTAGATTTACCTGGAATTTAGACGACCCAGTTAAAACAGTGATAGGGAAAGTTTGTTTTTGATTGTTTTTGCCTCCTTGGGTTTTTCACTTTACACTTTCATTATCTCCCTTATTTCTGGGTATGGTGGTGAGCTATGAGTAAAAAGAAGGTGATTTTTCGGTATGGAGAAGGTGAGCTATTTAAGTACAACAAAGTGAAGTAGATGAGTGATTTTAGTGATGATGATCACTAATAAAGTGTCCATTTTTAATAGACACTAGGAAGTCAAAAGTTATAAGAAGAGAAAGGTTAGAGCTTATCTGTAGGAAACTACTATATCAAGTGATTAGAAGAAAGAAGAATCATTGATAGTAGTTAACTTAGTTGTGATTTCTTCTGGAGTAGTTACTGTATTTTCTAAAGTAGCTAAAAGTTGATTATCCCAGAAAATTTGGGTATTATTGGCAACTGCTTCAATAGTTAGCCGTTGTTCATCTAAAACTAATCCATCACCCAAAACTAGCCAATCTTCATTAATATTGAAGTCGGTGATGATGTCTGAACCTTGACCAAAGTTGAGTAGGAAGCGATCGCTACCACTACCACCAGTTAAAGTATCATCATCCGCCCCACCATTGAGGAGGTCATCACCATCTTGACCCAATAATATATCCTGGCCTTGATTACCAAATATTAGGTCATTTCCCATACCTCCTAATAACACATCTTGGAAACCTTCTGTGCCAACTGATGCAGAAAGTTCAGGGTTGTCACCATAGATAGTATCATTACCCTCACCACCGCAGATAGTATCATTACCCCCATCGCCAAACAGCAGGTCATCCCCTGCTTGACCATATAAAATGTCATCATCCTTACCACCTCTTGCAATATCATTACCTGTACCACTAAGAATAGTATCTGCACCATAGTTCCCACTCAGAAAGTCATTTCCGGCACCACCAGAAATCAAGTCTTTTCCTGCAACATCAGCATCAATAACACTATTGTTACCACCATAAATTGTGTCATCTCCTGCCTCTCCTAAGAGAGTATCGTCACCTTCATCGCCAAAGATTAAATCATTATCCTTACCACCAAAGACGAAATCATCTTCCTTACCTCCATTAATTAGATCGTCTCCACGACTACCTTGAATGAGATCGTTACCGCGACCTCCATTAACAGAATCTTCTCCTATTTCCTCTGCTGAAGAATTGGAACTGGGGTCACCAACAATTTGGTCATCACCATTCTCACCCATGAGCATATCATCACCGTATTGTCCGAACAGAATATCATCACCCTTACCACCACGGACTTCATCATTACCCTTACCACCCATAAGTAGATCGGTCTCACGGTTACCGTTAACGTAGTCATTACCTCTACCACCGTTCATGGTATCACTACCGAATAAGTCTTTATCAGTACCACCAATAGTACCACCCCATAAGATATCGTCACCCTTGTCACCGAGAACCATATCGTTACCAATATCAGCCCAGATAACATCATTACCCTTACCACCACGAGCGGTATCGGATTCTTTTCCGGTGTTAATAAAATCAGCTTCCTCCTTACCATTAGCAAAATCACGACCACGATTAGCAAAAATTCGGTCTTCACCTAAACCACCATAAATCATGTCTGGAATAGCACTACCTTCGATTGTGTCGTCTCCACCTAAGCCATCAACAGCTTGGTCAACGCTACTACTTTTAAGAAATTCATTTGCTGGTGTACCGAATAATAATTCTTGAAATTGATTAGGTTCGAGAACCATAGAAGGTACAACTGGTAAATCGGGAAATTCTATGGTTGGAGGTGGAGGACAGAGACAGACACAATCTATTACAGGAGGTTCTATTTCAAATTGACCATTAATCTTAATTGTAACTGTAGCTTGACTTGTACCACCCTTGCCATCACTAATAGTGTAAGTAAAACTATCTGTGGCTTTTTCTCCTAATCCTAAACTTTCGTACTGACCATTGGGGTTGTAGCTATATGTGCCGTCACTATTTAATGTCAGTAATGCTCCTGATGGGAGAGTAATTTCTTGACCAATATCACTACTGTTGCCGTTAACTGCGGTGACGGTTAATTCGTCGTTGTCTGGGTCTGTGTCTTCTCCATGACCATTATCATTGAGTACATTTTCGTTCTCAAGTACAACATCAGCATCTGTGATGGCACTGTCATCCTGGGCAATAGGGGAGTTGTTGGGGGGAGGTGGTAGTGGTGGTTCAAATTGACCATTAATCTTAATTGTAACTGTAGCTTGACTTGTACCACCCTTG
>NZ_JBNHEQ010000302.1:21296-36303 GCF_050016015.1 Dapis hubbardiae BLCC-M172 | reverse complement strand
ATTCGTCGTTGTCTGGGTCTGTGTCTTCTCCATGACCATTATCATTGAGTACATTGTATCTATCAAGTATAACTTCTGCATCGGTGCTAGCAATGTCGTCCTGGGCAATAGGTAGCTCGTTGTTGACGGTAGAGATTGAGATTTTCCCTGAAATATTCATGGCTTAATTTTTCCTAAAAAAGTAGATATTGATATCGGTTGCTTGAGTTTGTTATCTTATCCTCAAGATATTTCTATCATCCGTAATTTTCCTGAGTCATGGTGTGATCTTGATCTTGATGATGTGTGAAGTTTGCTAGTTAAATTAGTGAAACATATCAGCGATCATGATGAGCTTTATTGAACTATTGTGTGATCATGATCGCAAGAAAAAATGCCAAAAAGTCATGCTAAAGAGTCATCAAAAGTATTGTTATCATTAACTTTGGACTAATTAAAGTCATTGTGTTAGGCACCGAAATCTCCCTCGAAAAAAGGCTTGGATTTTGCCAAAATCAGTCAAAATAAACATAATGCAAAAAAACAGAGACCTTCCATGGAAGGTCTCTACAAGGAGTTGAGAACACGAATATTTAAGATTGGAAAATGTCTATTTATAGCGCTACGCGCTAGGTAACATGGAACAGCAAGCTGCTAAAGGATTTTCCTACGGAATGCTACGCAAACAGGATTTAGAAATGTCCTAACCTTAATGCGTAGCGCTATATTTAAAGACATAAAAAGCATGAGGTGCGATTCTTGAATAATTTTAAATAGCGATCGCTATTTAAAATCCTTGTAGTGTATAAAAACTTAAGTTATTGCTTCGTAAGGCTTATAGCGATTTTTTTTCAATCTATTTAGTGAAAAATCTAATCTTCTGCCAAGAATTTCCTGAACTAAATCATTGCCATTGCTGGTAGGAGTAATGGAAATTGCTTCAGCAGTAGTGGTCCCACCAAGGGCAACGATAGCAGTTCCGGCAACAGTCATGGAAATTTTTTTGATGAATTGTGAAATAGTCATGGCGTGATTTTCCCTGAACAAGTAGATATTGATATCGGTATCTTGAGTTTTTTATCTTATCCTCAAGATATTTCTATCATCCGTAATTTTCCTGATTTATGCTGTGATCTGGATCTTGATAATATGTGAAGTTTGCTAGATAAATTAGTGAAACAGATCAGCGAACGCGATGAGTTCTATTGAAATATTATGTGATGATGACCGCAAGGAAAAATTTTTCTAAATTTGAGAAATTAATTATCGGACTTGATTGATTTTTTCCCAAGCAATGAACCAGCAAAACCAACAGCTAATAACCCTATTAATACAGAAGGTTCAGGCACTTTTTTAGTAACCAAACTTTTTGCTTCAATAAACACCGCTGAATCAACCCGATCATCTGCCACATCAGCGATCGCCAACTTCATTCTATGAGTTCCCGCACTTAATCCCCGAGCTTCAAAAGTCAAGACAGTAGTCAAACCATCATACTCAATATCCAAATCACCGCCACCATTGTCTAAGTCATTATTCTTGAAATATTCTGGATTACTAGCATTACTTCCCAGCGGGAAACCCCCATTCACTGTATTAATAGAAACTGGAGTAGATGTATCAGGAATCAGAGCTAGATTCTCTCCATTTAGGAAGAAAGCGAAGACATCATTGAATTCAGAGTTTGTATATTCGATGTACTCTTCCGAGGCAAATACATAATTGAATAAAACATCACCTCCTTCAGTGTGAAAGTCAAATTCCAGAACAGTTGCATCCTGAGTGCTAGATCCAGGAATCAACCCGTCTAAATCAGAATCTCCAGGTAAGCCATTTGGAGTAGTTGTGTGGGGAGAATCATTGGGACCTTCAGCATCAAGTGCTGAACCTGTAGTCAGAATAATACCACGATCAATGCCAATATCAGATGATAATCCGTCAGTGAAAATTCCCGCAGCACCAGCAGCACCAGTGTAGTTAATAGAATTTGGTACAATTGTAATACCATTACCGAGGATTTCCTGAACTAAATCATTGCCATTGCTGGTAGGAGTAATGGAAATTGCTTGAGCAGTTGTGGTATTACCCAGGGCAACGATAGCAGTTCCGGCAACAGTCATGGAAATTTTTTTGATGAATTGTGAAATAGTCATGGCGTGATTTTCCGTGAAAAAGTAGATGTTGACATTTGGTTTATGGAGTGTTTTTTGTTTTCTCCTCAACCATGTTTTTATTATCAGTGGATTTCTGGATGAATGGTAAAAATGTGAATAAGCTCTCACAAAAAATGTTGTTGTGCTAATGGACGTGCCAAAAAATACACAATGACTCGTAGAAAATTACATTTGGTGTTTTTTTCCAGCTCAAACTTGCAATTACAGCGGGCTTTGTTGCATGAATGTTGCGATATAGCTGCCGCACTTGCTCCGCCAACGCAGAAATCCGCCTGACTGGAAGTTAACTAGATTTCAACTTTGTAGCTTTTGGGCTTACCTGTTTGAATCATACTGTTCGTGCCGTGCACATTGTATGAATAGCTCCACTGCCTGAGCATCAAATTTTCGTCGTCGCAACTTCCCTCCAAATATTACTTTGAGCCTAAACATAGTAGTTTTCCTTCGGAATGCTACGCAAACAGATAAGGAGCGTCGATGGTAGCCACATTCACGTTTCCATTTCTTGCGTCCTACAATTCTTATTCTTCTGAGGTTTTCATCCCTGGGATGAGGTGGGCATTTACAGTTGCCATGTTGACCTATTACCGCATTTTTTTCTGGGTGGAATCGTTGGCTTTGCTCCTCGTTCCCTAGCTTTCTGGTAACACTTATACTTGTCATAGGCTCCGTCTCCTGATACTTGGGCTACAACACCATCTACTCCATCTAACAGGTCAGAAAATACAAGGGAGACACTTACCGAATTATTAATTATTAATAATTAATAATTAAATAATTCTGGTTTAAAGCCTCCCCTTTTAAGGGGAAAGAAAGAAATAATATTTCCTTATCTTCAATCAAGAACGGTTTTAACCAGAGGTAATTATCAATTATCCATTATCAATTATCAATTAATGAAGTCATTGGTAGTCACTACCCCACTGACAATCTCCCCTGTGGCCTCCGGAACTCCTAAATGTAATTTACGCCATGTACGCCGTTTACTCACACCATGAGCTCTTGTTTTCCATTCACCCTCCCCGTAAACTTTTACCCCTGTAGAGTCTACTACCACATGAATGGCTTCATTGGTTGGCATAACTGGCAGTTGAACATTCAGTTTTTGCAAGGGACGGGATATAGTACTATGGTCTGGTACTGGTAAATCTAAGTCTATCAATTGAAATATAGATTCGACAAAACATAAGCGTCTGTCGTCCGGCCAGACTAAACAGTGATTGTATAGTCACCATAAATTTAATAGCTGTGTCACTATAGGTATTTGATGCTCCCCTACGTCCAGTTTTCGCTATTGTTTACCCACTGCTCTATTACTTCATCATGTAGCCAAAATGTGAGACTCCCTCTTTGTTTTAAGGAGGCATCATATTCAGACCAGTTACTAACTCGGTACTTAGAATTGGACTTAGACTTGGATTTACTCATATCTACATTAGTGTAGGTTTATTGTTCCATGCAATGTCATTTTTACCCTATTTGTTGTCTTTGTGCAACAAAGCCATTAATAATTGATAATTAATAATTGAAGAGCGAGTCGGCTAGGGAGATAGTCTTTCTTTGTAATTAATAGTTAATAATTCAACAATTCAGGTGAAAAACATCCCCTTGAAAAGAAAACAAGATTTTTTTCTTTGACTCAATCCTCTCCATTTTAGGGAGAGATAATTATTAATTGTTAATTATTGAAGCCGCAGAATTTGTATGCGTAAATGGAAGTTTATAAGGCGGATACAAACCAGCCTCACTGGAAGGGCAGAAAACTTCAGCACACACAGGCTTTGACTAAAATTATGCAAGAAAATTGGGATAAGAGCGATCGCCCTATTCCCCAAGTAGGCGATCGCTTTACCGAATATGTTCAAGTTTCCTCTGAACACGACCCCAATATTCATGGTTACAGCACTCATTATAAACAAGGAGATTGGGAAGTAGTTCGGGTTGAAACTTATACAACTGAATTAGAGACTGTTTGTAAAGTTTTGTAAGGGAAAGCGATCGCCATAACGCAAAAGGTAAGACAATGATAATTGTAATGATTTTCCCTCCTATGGAAAGAAAAAACTATCCCAGTGACCTAACCAATGAACAGTGGGAAATTTTCAGGCCCCTGATTCCTCCACCCCATTCTGGTGGTAGGTCTGGAAGTGTCGATACAACAGAAGTTATTAATGGTATTTTCGTTGCTTTACACAACGGCTGTACATGACGGGCACTTCCTCATGATTTACCACCTTGGCAGACCGTAGCTACATATTTTTATCGTTGGCAACGCAGTGGAGTATGGAAAGAAATCAATCATACGTTACGTTTGCGGAGCATTCCGATAGGAAAGCTTTGCAGAATGCAAAACATGTCCGGCAGTGTTAACGGAGTTATGCGCCAGCAAAACGCACCCTACTGAACCTAATTATCAATTATCCATTATCATCAGCGGATCGCTTAACCCCAACTCCTCAAAAGCAGTCAACCGCAACCGACAAGAATCACATACACCACAAGGTTTCTCTCCACCCGCATAACACGACCAGGTTTTTTCCCAAGGAACTCCTAAACTATTCCCCAATTGAATAATCTCAGTTTTTTTCATCTCCAGAAGTGGCGCAACAATAGCGATCGCTTCTCCCTCTCTACCCTGTTTAGTTCCCAGTCGAAATACCTCTTGCATTGCTTGAATATAGTCAGGGCGACAGTCTGGATAACCGGAATAGTCTAAAGCATTTACCCCAATATAAACCCGACCCGCATTCACAACCTCAGCATAAGCAAGAGCAAAACTCAGAAAAATAGTATTCCGCGCCGGAACATAAGTAATAGGAATATTTTCTGACATCTCTTCAACCGAGCGATCGCTAGGCAAATCAATTTGATTATCAGTTAATGCCGAACCTCCCCATAATCTTAAGTCAAAATTTACAACATGATGTTGTATGACACCCACAGCATCAGCAATTTTTTTAGCTGACTCTAACTCGCGACGGTGGCGTTGTTGATAGTCAAAAGAAATAGCATAACATTCACAACCATCTGCTTTTGCTTGATACAAAACCGTTGAGGAATCTAATCCTCCTGATAATAAAATAACTGCTTTCATTTTTCTGTATATTTCATTTGGTCTACTGACCAACATTAAGTGTTTTGATAATCAACTTATTGTAACTGAAACTAGAATTACTCTTTGTATCAAACAGAGCAGGAATTAGGGTTTCTAGAATTGTAGGGGTTTGGTCTCCAAACCCTTCCCCATGATATCAATCCCTAATTAGGGATTAGGTAAAGAAAGAAATGATGTAGAATAGAAGCAGGATATTTTACCCCGAACTTCTAAAAGCTGATAGCTAATAGCTGAGTGCTAAGTCCTACTTCAATCATAACTATCAGAACCATCGTAAAAATGAAGTCTACCATAACCAAGAAAATGACCATGAGGTTTTTCTCCGAGAGGAAAAGCAGTCACTCCAAATAAATATATTCCTCCATATCTAGGAGTTCGCACTGGACGCAAACCAATAGTAAAAGTTTTGCCTGGAGGTACTGGAGGATTGAGAATTACTGAGATGGTATTAGTTTTTTTATCGATCGCTACTTCCTCCACTGTCAACTGTTGACCTTTATCCCGATGGGTTCCTTCAAAGGCAATTATTTTTTTGGGATTATATCTAATATTATCAGGACCTTCAGTTTTGCTAATTGTCACCTGTTTTAGTGGTACTCCAGCATCAGGCAATAAGTTGAGAGTAAAGTAATAGGTAGCGCCCCAGACATAAGTGTCACTTCGGGTAGTTACTGCTTTAACTAGACGAGGTGGTTGGGCAAAATAAACTGTACCATCTTTTGTCTGAATTCCTAAAGTGGGAGTGATAAATAATAAAAAAGGCAAAAGAAATAAGGAAAACTTTTTCATATTTTAACCTGAATCATTTAATTATTAATTCTTAATTATTCGGTCATATTTTATCCTAGGGGTTTGGTCTCCAAATCCCATTTTTTATTGGGTTTGGAGACCAAATCCCTACATTTTTTTTTACCAATCATTTCTTATGGCTATATCAATTGCTTTTCCTAACAAAGGTAATAGCTGACCGCTGACCGCTGAATGCTGAATGCTGAATGCTGAATGCTACTTTATACCATTTTCTGTACAAACAAAATCAAGAGGTTTATCCCAGGAATCTATAGGTAAATCTTGTAAATAAGCCAATTCAAATATAATCCCAATAGTAGGTTTTGATGCCCATTCTTGCTGACTTAGCATCCGGTCATAAAAACCTCCACCATATCCTAAACGATAATTATTAACATTACAAGCAACAGCAGGAACTAAAATTAAATCTACTTCTGATGACTTTAATAATGGAGCATTTAATTCTGGTTCTAGAATACCATAAGCACCTTTTTGTAGAGAATTTTCTGGTTGCCAAATATGCCAATATAGAGACTTTTCTACACACCTTGGAAAACCCCAAGTTTTACTAGCAAAAAATTTTTTTTCCTGTTCATTTGTAAATAATAAACTCAGGTCTGGTTCCTGACGGAAACTAAAGTAAGCTAAAACAGTTTTAGCTGTTTGGAATAGAGAGAAATTTTGTAAGTTAAGACATAGGCGATCGCTCTTTTCTTTCCATTCTGTCTCAGCCATAGACCGACGTTTTTTTAATAATGATTTTCTTAATTCTTTTTTAAGCATTAATCTGTTAAAGAGGGAGTAGGGAGTAGGGAGTAGGGAGTAGGGGGAAAGAATTGATGAATAAGGGTGCGATTAGATTATTCTTCTTCATTTTCATTACTATTAGATATAGAAAGCAGGTCTAGTGATAATTGTTGAGGTAGTTGATCGAGTTGGAAATATTGATGAAACTTATCTGTGACTTGTAACCAATAAGAACGAGATTCCTTTTGACGACGTTTACGGATAAAGCCTAAACTTACCAGTTCAGGAACGTGCTGATAGATACCCGAACCACGAATATCTACTAATTCTGATTGGGTAATACCTCCTTTTAGAGCGATCGCTGCTAAAGTCCTCAAAGCGCCCACTCCTAATTCTGGTTGAATCAAGCTTTCTATCAACTCACTAAAAGTTGGTTTGAGTTGAAGACTATAGCCTTTTTCTGTTTCAACAACCTCTAAAGCAGTATGTCGATGAGCATATTCTGACATTAATTCAATTAAAGCATCTTTGACTTGGCCACGCTCGCACTTGGCAATTTCAGAAATTTCAGAAATAGAGAGGGGTTGTCCCTTGAGATATAAAATTGCCTCAATTTTACTAGAAAGACTATACATTTAATATCATTACCCTTACCATAATTTTATTGTATTTTGGTCAAAAAACTTAGCTAATCAAGAAACAGTGAAGTTTTCTCACCTAATTTTTTCTATCATATATTCCCTTTAATACCAACTTTATAAATATTTGTTTTTTCTATAAAGTTATTGATTTGATTGAGCAATAAAATTTTATATTTTTTTCCTTCTTTCTTAGTAAATAATTAAGGTTTATAGTTACAACAATAATTTAACTTCTGAGTTCTAAATTCTCAATTCTAAATCTCAAATATAGCCAGAACAATAATTTAACTTCTGAATTCTAAATTCTAAATTGGGGTATTTGATTTTAACAAAATTTATGGTATTATAAAAGCTTGTGTGTAAAATTAGCGTAAGTCCATGCCAAAACTAAAAACTCGCAAATCAGCAGCAAGACGATTTAAAGCCACAGGCAGTGGCAAAATCAAACGTCGTAAAGCCTTCAAGAGTCATCTTTTGGAGCATAAAAGCTCTACTCGCAAGAACGATATGTCGAAAATGGCTCTTGTCCATGAGACTAATGAAGAAAATGTACGTCTAATGCTTCCTTATTTATAAAGTATAAAATTTTAGGTTAGGAGAAAAATTATGCCGAGAGTTAAAAGAGGTAATGTTGCCCGAAAACGCCGTAACAAAATTCTGAAGCTAGCTAAAGGATTTAGAGGGGCACAGTCCAGACTATTTAAAGTTGCTAACCAACGAGTAATGCAGGCGTTACGCAATGCTTATCGCGATCGCCGGAAACGGAAACGGGACTTTCGCCGTTTATGGATTGCCCGGATCAATGCAGCAGCTCGTCAACAAGGTACAAGCTATAGTCAATTAATTGGCAATATGAAAAAAGCCAATATTGAAATTAACCGTAAAATGTTAGCACAATTAGCAGTTTTAGATCCTGAAACTTTTGCAAAAGTTGTGGAGTTGGCAGGTAAAGCTAATGGATAATTGATAATGGATAATTGATAATTGATAATGGATAATTGATAATTAATAATTAATCCCCAAAGGTGATTATATAGATACAGCAAATTCCAGGTATGTAAGGTACAACAAAATAAAAACCTTTGTCGCACAGACATATTGCCTGTTGGAATCCGTTGTAATTGATAATTAGAGATATTTTCATTATTCATTATCAATATCAGTATTAATTAATGAAAATGCACCACGACCTACAATAAACATTAATCCTGGGTAAAGATTATGGATAGCACTCTACCAGTTTTATACTTATTAATACTGCTAATATTATTGTCAATAACAGCTATATTTATTATTCGTCAGATTACGAAGACGAGGAAAACAGAAGGTCAGCTTTCTAACTTGAAAAATAAATTGACAAAAGAACAGGGAACAGTAGATGAATATTATCAGCTTGCTAGTATATATTTAGAAAAAAAATTGTATGTTCAGGCAATTGAATTATTTCAAAAAGCTCTGAGATTAAAAGACGAAGAGAATGTAGAAGATTTTCCGAAAGTTTATAATGCTCTTGGTTTTGCTTACTTCTCTCAAGAGCAATATGATATTTCAATTAGGCAGTATAAAGAAGCATTAAAAATAGCTCCTAATTATGTAACAGCTTACAATAATTTGGGTCATGCTTATGAGAAGAAAAAATTAACTGCCCAAGCATTAGAAGCTTATGAGTCAGCACTGAAATATGACTCAAAAAATGATACTGCGAAAAGACGTGCAGAATCTATGAGGAAACGTTCTTAAATTTATAATTTAGAATTTAGAAGTAAAAATTATTAGCTCGTAGTTGCGCTTTAGCGCGGCAAGACACATGATCAGGACTTACGCAGAAGCACTATGATCTAGTAGGGGCGAATGGCCATTCGCCCCTACAGATGGTGTATAATTTCATTTTTTGCGTAAGTCCTGATGATATAAAACTGAAAGTCAAATAAATTACCGTGTAGAAATAATCAATTTGAGGACTTACGCAAAGAAACCGGGTTTTTAGGATAAATCGTTGTTTTTAACAATAAATATTGACGAAAAAACCCGGTTTCTCGGTCCGCCTGCGTAAGTCCTGAATTTCTTACTTTTGACTTTTGATTTTTGACTTAATTAATTGGCAGGTAAAATTATGGGTTGGCAAGATAGTTTAAATAAATTTACAGGCAAAACGAGATTTGTTGTGTCTCGTTTATTTATTCACTTAGCGGGTTCGGAGGTAACGCCTTTATTGGGTGTTTTGAATAGAGCTGTTAGGGAAGCGGTTGCATCAGAAGGTGACTTGGAAGTAGTGGGGGAAAGACTGGTTGAAGTCTGTCAAAGTCTCCTACAATATAATATCTATTGGCAGTCTGCTGCAAATGA
Organism: Dapis hubbardiae BLCC-M172; assembly: GCF_050016015.1. NCBI lineage: Bacteria > Bacillati > Cyanobacteriota > Cyanophyceae > Oscillatoriales > Microcoleaceae > Dapis > Dapis hubbardiae. The sequence goes on along the minus strand of NZ_JBNHEQ010000302.1, from coordinate 26,512 downwards.
GGGAGATGTTATTTGGAATGAGGGAGAAGCGGGAGACTTTTTTGATGAATTGTTTACAGACTCTGCTCAACGCTACCTAAGTTCTGGGGAAAATGATGACTATGGGGAAGATAACGAACCGTTAACTTTGCCTCCCACTGGTAATTTAGTGGTAATGATAACAGTTGCTTTTGAGGGAGAAGTGCCAGACATTGAAACTGACTTGGCGAGTATGGGGGCGATGACTGAAGCATTAAAAGCTTTGATTAATTTACATTATCAAGAAAAGTTGCGGGGTATTCAAATACATTTTTCTCCAGCACGTTTAGGGGATGAATTGGATAATGAACAATTATTAGTTAATTTTTCTGAATTAATTCCTTTGTAATATTATTTCAGCTAAAACATTTTATTTAAGTAGATCGCAAAGTAGGGACGTTGGATAACAAAAATGCGTTTCATGTCGCATAGCGAAACGTCCCTACAGTAACATCAAAAATGGTGTTCAAATATTTGATTTGAGTAGAGTCCAGTAGGGTGCTGTTTCGCTACGCGACATGTTTGCGGAGCATTCCGTCAGGAAAAAGCGATAGCGTAACGCACCAGCAACATGAAAATGGTGCGTTACGCTCCACTTCGTTCCACTAACGCACCCTACAAAGTTTTAATATGGTTAATTATAATTATCCTCAATTTGAATAATTTTTATGATTGTCATCGTATATATTGTATAGCAATCCTAAATAGGTTGTAAGATTTTATTGTAGGGGTTTGGTCTCCAAACCCAAGTGCCAAGGGATTTGTCAACCAAACCTCTACAGTTTTTTCTCACAAATCATTCGATATTGCTATAGCAGTCAAGACTTATTCGAGGAGAATAATATATGCCGAAATCAGTAGGTAATTCTAATGTAGAAAAACTTAAAACTGGTGAAGCTAAACTTTTAATTCTTTTAGTAGGAATTAATCAATATGATGACACCAGAATAAATAACCTTAATTATTGTGTTAATGATTGTCAGGAATTAAAGGCAGCATTAGAATCATCTACAAAATGATTCACTAATAAAACTATTATTATCCATCACGATAATACTCCTGAATCTCCTCTGCTTGATGTGGTAAAAAATAGCTTAGAAAAGTTAGTCACTCAAGCAACTAAAGAAGATACTATTTTAATTTATTTTTCCGGTCATGGTTTTTTAGACAAACAAACTCAACAACCAATATTATGTCTGAAAAATACTCAAACTAATAATTTAACTACAACGGGTTTGCCTGTGGCAGAAATTCTGCAAAAGTTGGCAGAAAGTGGTGCTAAATATCAATTGATTTTTATTGATGCTTGTCATAGTGGTGGAACAAGTATTAATTTTCAGGATTTGTCTCAAGGTAAGAAATTATCTGAATCTGAAATACCTAGTATTGCTCCACAATTAATTGAATTATTTTGGCAAAGGGCTGCTAAAAGTAAAGGTTTTTATGCCCTTTTGTCTTGCGATAAATATGAACAATCTAGAGAATGGAAAAATTTAAAACATGGATTATTTACTTATTATTTGATTCAAGGTTTTTTGGGTCAGGCTGCGGATAAGTTGGGAGTTATTGAGGCGGATAGTTTATATAAATATGTCTATAATCGCACTTTGGAATATATTGATAAAACTAATCAGCAAATTCGTTTGACTAATCAACAAAAAGCTAATCGTGGTGAATCAAATATTCAGTCGGAATCTCCAGCACAAATTCCTCTAAGAATTGTGGAAGGAGCGGGAGAGTTTGTATTAGGAATTGTGCCCATTAATAGTTATGAAAATAGTCGGCGACAGGCTGTAATTATTAATGGTTTGGCAGAATGTGAGGAGACTGTTTCTTTATCAGGTGTTTTGCACAGTCGGGGTGATTTTACTGTGGGATATTGGCCGCAAACAAACCGCTCTTGGCAAGATGTAAAAGGCGGAATATTGGAATGTTTGAATATTAATCCCCCCCAGCCCCCCTTTGAAAGGGGGGAGTTAGAAATTGAGCCTCCCCAACCACCCTTGGGAAAGGGCGAGTTGGAGTTGGAAACAGCCTTTTTCTACATCCGCGGTGAGGTTGAAACTATTATTAATGATGATGATGAGCAGGAACATTATCTGGTTTTGGGGGATGGGGTGCGTATTAGTTGTTTTTGGTTGCAGAGAAAATTATGGAGTTCCCAGGTGCGTCAACAGGTAATTATTCTTGATTTTCCTAATGCTGAAAATGATGTGCTGACTCAATGGGTGGAATATTTGCACCAAGAAAAGAATAAGTCTCAATGTATTATTGCTTCCTCGTCGTTAGAGTTTTCTCAAGAATTGGTGAAAATATTCGGAAATGCTCGACATGGTTTGACTGTTGCGGGGTTGGTTATTGAGTTGCAGCAACGGTTGCCTATTACAACTTTTTTGTCTGGAAATGCTATTGATATTTTGCTTCCTGGGGAGGCAACTAATACAATTTTTGATGCTAATATCTGCCCTTACAAGGGTTTGGAGGCGTTTCGTCTACAGGATGCGGAGTTCTTTTTTGGTAGGCAAAAGCTGATACAGGAGATTTTGGCAAGGTTGCGGGATAGTTCGTTTTTGGCGGTGGTTGGTGCTTCGGGTAGTGGAAAGTCTTCCGTGGTGCAAGCTGGTGTTTTGCCACAACTGGCGGCGGGGAAGCAACCGCCTGGTAAATGTTGGTGTGGTTGTTTTCGCCCTGGTGCAACGCCGATAAATGCTTTAGCTCAGGTATTGGCAACTGATGGGAAGGTTGATGAAAAGGAGGGTTCGTTGCATTTGGGTGTGGAATGGTTGGTTTTGTGGTTGCGTCGTCGGGTGGAACCGATGGTGGTTTTGGTGGTGGATCAGTTTGAGGAATTATTTACTTTGACTGCTGAAAACGAACGTTTGGAGTTTCTGAATTTGCTGTTGGGTGCTTTGCGGGAAACGTCGGATAAGTTGAGGTTGATAATAACGTTGCGGGATGATTTTATTGGTAATTGTTTGGAGGTGCCAGAGTTGGAGGTTTTGGTGCAGGAGAATTTGATGTTGGTGTCGCCGAATTTGCAGGAGCAGGAATATCGAGACGCTATAGTTAAACCTGCTGAGAAGGTGGGGTTAAAGGTGGAGTCTGGTTTGGTGGATGTATTGTTGGATGAAGTGCAGGAAGAGTTGGGTGGTTTGCCTTTGTTGCAGTTTGTTTTGCGGGAGTTGTGGGAAAAGCGCCGGGATGGAATGTTGAGTTTGCAGGTTTATCAGGAGGAAATTGGTGGTTTTAAGGAGGTGTTGGAAAATAAAGCGGAGGATGTGAGGCGGGGTTTGCATAGGGAGGAGGAGAGTTGCGCTCAGTTTATTTTTCTGGAGTTGGTGCAGTTGGGAGAGGAGGGGAAGGATACTCGCCGTCGGGTGTTGAAGTCGGAGTTGTTGGGTAAGAAGTATGGGAAGGAGAAGGTGGAGTCTGTGTTGCAACAGTTGAGTGATGCGCGGTTAATTGTTGTTGGTGGGAATGTTGAGTCTGGAGAAAAGGGTGAAAATGTGGAGGAGAATGTTGCTGAGTCTGTTGAGGAGAATTTAGGGGAATTAGAAATTACTGTGGAAGTTGCTCACGAAATCTTAATTCGTCATTGGACAACTTTACGTTGGTGGTTGGAGAAAAATAGAAGTCGACTACAACAGCAACGACAGATAGAGCAGGATGCTAAGAAGTGGGTGCAACATGGGCGAGTGGATGATTTTTTGCTGCGGGGTGTAGCGTTGCAGAATGCGGAAGAACTTTATATTAAGTATGGTGATGAGTTGTCTGAGTTGACTCAGCAGTTTATTGAAGCGGGGATGGCGTTGCGTCAACGGCAGGAAGAGGAAAAACGACTGGGTAGGCGAAAGACGATATTGGGGTTAGTGAGTGGTTTGATGGCGGTGTCGGTGTTTGCTGTGGGGGCGGTGTGGCAGTGGCGTCGGGCTGTTGTTGGAGAAACAAATGCTAATCTCAGAGCTGAAATAGCTACATTAAAATCCCGCTTAGACTCTAGCTTAGAAGTACAGATGGATGTGCTAAAATTTATTCAAAAATTACAAGTAACAAAGGATGAGGCTATTCAGAAACAAGGTAAAAACCTACTCCGACAAATCGTTTACTGGCAAGGAAGGAAAGAAGTTAATAGTTTACGAGGGCACAATGATGATGTCTTGGATGTAGCATTTAGCCCCGATGGGAAATTGATTGTTTCGGGGAGTGAGGATAACACTATCAAACTGTGGAAAACAGATGGCACTTTAGTTGAGACTTTACCGGGGCACGATGATTATGTCTTGGATGTAGCATTTAGCCCCGATGGGAAATTGATTGTTTCGGGGAGTGAGGATAACACTATCAAACTGTGGAAAACAGATGGCACTTTAGTTGAGACTTTACCGGGGCACGATGATTATGTCTTGGATGTAGCATTTAGCCCCGATGGGGAATTGATTGCTTCGGGGAGTTGGGATGGCACAGTCAAACTCTGGAAAACAGATGGCACTTTAGTTGAGACTTTACCGGGGCACAAAAATCCTGTCATGGCTGTAGCATTTAGCCCGGATGGGGAATTAATTGCTTCGGGGAGTTATGATAATACGATCAAACTGTGGAAAACAGATGGCACTTTAGTTGAGACTTTATCGGGACACAAATATTATGTCAATGCTGTAGCATTTAGCCCCGATGGGAAATTGATTGTTTCGGGGAGTGAGGATAACACTATCAAACTGTGGAAAACAGATGGCACTTTAGTTGAGACTTTACAGGAGCACAAAGATACTGTCATTGCTGTAGCATTTAGCCCCGATGGAAAATTAATTGTTTCGGGGAGTCAGGATAATACGATCAAACTGTGGAAAACAGATGGCACTTTAGTTGAGACTTTATCCGGGCACAATGATACTGTCTATGATGTAGTATTTAGCCCCGATGGAAAATTGATTGCTTCGGGGAGTTGGGATGGCACAGTCAAACTGTGGAAAATAGATGGCACTTGAGTTGATACCTTTGAGGGGCACAATAGTGATGTCAATGCTGTAGCATTTAGCCCCAATCGGGAATTGATAGCTTCGGGGAGTTTGGATAACACAGTCAAACTATGGAAAACAGATGGCACTTGAGTTGATACCTTTAAGGGGCACAATGATGATGTCTTTGCTGTAGCATTTAGCCCCAATCGGGAATTGATAGCTTCGGGGAGTTTGGATAAC
>NZ_JBNHEQ010000302.1:0-21196 GCF_050016015.1 Dapis hubbardiae BLCC-M172 | reverse complement strand
ACAGTCAAACTATGGAAAACAGATGGCACTTTAGTTACTACTTTACAGGGGCACAATAATTTTGTCAATGCTGTAGCATTTAGCCCCGATGGGGAATTAATTGCTTCTGGGAGTAGGGATGAGACTATCAAACTGTGGAATTTTAACCGAGATGAGCTAATAGACAACGCTTGCAAGTGGATGAGCGACTACCTGAAAAATAACCCTAACTTAGAAGAAAAAGAACGACATCTTTGCGGTGAAATAGAGCCTTCAGCCACAGCTTTCTTTTTAAAGGGTGAGAAATTAGCAGCAGAGGGTAAGCTTGAGGAAGCAATTTCTCAGTTTGAACAAGCAGTCAAACTTGACTCTAATTTCAGTTTAAATGCAGCAACAAATCTGTTACGAATGGGTAGCGAATTAATAATAGAAAATCAGAGAGTTGAGTTAGGTATTTCTCTATTGAAGCAAGCTCAAACATGGCAACCAGATATTGATCTTAATCCAGATACCGAGGAAATAGAAACAGATCCAGAGATGGTAGCGAAACAGTTTGCTAAGTCAAATATGGGTACCACACAGTGATTTTGCCACGAATATACGGATGATTTCCCTGAATAAGAAACCGGGTTTGTCTGATATCAGTTATCAGTTATCAGTTATCAGTCAACTTTGTAGGTTGGGTTGACGTTAACGAAACCCAACAAAATACAAGTATGCTCTTGGGTGTTGGGTTGCGCTGTCGCTTAACCCAACCTACAGTATTTTTTCTAAAAATTGAGCGATCGCCTTATGAAGTCAGAAGTTAGAAGTTAGAAGTCAGAAGTAATGTGATATCCAGTTGTAATTACTTTTGTCATCAGAAATCGCAGTGGAAGCATCTTGCTCCCATACTAGGCATTCCTGGTTCGTATTTTTCAACTATTCAGAATATAGTTTTCGCAATTCATCCATTGAATAAACCTGGGGAATTTGAGTAACAATTATCTCTAATAATTTCACATCATTAATTGCTGAAATCTCGGATAATATCCCCACATATTCATCACCAAATTTTAATTTTAATCCCATTTCAATTGCCAATAATAACGCCTGTTTAATTTGAGCATCCTTTTGAGATATTTCAGCATCTTTTTCTGCTGCTATTTCATCTCCTGTTTTAATCACATTCCCATCAGCATCGCACCAACGTAACCAAGTACCATTAATATTTTCAAACCTACCATTCCAAAGAGTTAATCCTAGATTTACATCCGCAAACCAAGCATCATTTTTAGGAATATAAGAATTAAATTGAAGTTGAAATACTTGCAGTACAGTTTCACTTAGTTTTTGCAATGGATCGTAGACAACATAATAAGGAATTTTTAACTGCGCGTAGTCTGTTAATTTACTTCCTAATTCATTGCCAGGAGTAGGAGAAACAATTTCAATTACAACATCTGGTGCTTTGCCAAATTCCCAGAATAAATAAGAACGAACATTTCTTTCCCACCATTCTTTACTGCCAATAATATTTAAGCTTAAAAACATATCCGGCACAATTCCTGAATGTCGGACATGAGAAAATAAACCCACATTAGCAGCAACAATAAAAGGAACATTTATAGGTATTTCCGCACCACTATAAAATACAGTTGTGAGTAAACGTTGTTGTTTTTCATTAATAAAACTATCAAAGGGAGTATCATCCTCCAGAATCATATTACTGGTGTCTGGATATTCATCGGGCAGAAGTGTTAATTTTTCTGACATAATTACCTCCAGATTAATTTAGGAATTGTCTAATCTCAAGACTTATGAACAATAATAATTATAGCAATTTTGATCAGGCTTATAATCCAATGAGAACAATTTAATTACTAATTCCTGCTTTTTTAAATACTTGTTCAGCAGTTAACTCTAATCCTGGAAATAAAGAATCTATCAGTAGAGTATCTCCCATATAAGTTTGTGGGGGTGCATCTGGATAAAAAACTGTAATACTCTGAGCTTTACTATCAACAACCCATACTCTTAATACACCTGCATCTAAATAATCTTTGGCTTTAGCATTAAGTTGACCATAAGTTTGACCGGGAGAAATAATTTCTATTACTAAATCTGGCGGTACGGAACAAGCAACATCTTCTTCCCAATCTTCAGGAAAACGTTCGGCAGCAAGATACAATAATTCTGGAACAGGCATCCAATCTTTTCCTTTTCTGATTAATTGAACTGCTAATTCTGGATAGACTTCTCCCTGATATTGACACCATTCATCAATTAAATAAAGTAATGCACGAGTCAGTTTAGAATGAAATTTTTTTGGCGACATTTTTGCTACTGCTATTCCATCAATAAATTCATAAGTAATATCTCCTTCTCCTGGTGGAAGTTCGAGAAATTCTTGTAATGTGAGTTGATTTTTTACCTGTACCATTTTTTATCTCTAATTCCAAATTAAAAAAATATCGTTACAGTATTTTTTATCTCAATTAATTATTAATAATAATAGCAATTATCATCAGGCGTAAGGTACAAAAATATAGTAGTGGACTGACACATCTAATTTTTGTGCATTAGGGCGGGTTTATATAAATCTTAGAGTAAGCATGAAAATTCTAGGTAAAACCCGCCCCTACTATTGCACCATTTTAGCTGTGTCGGTCTACTAATAGCTTGTCCAGCTTTAAAGGGTAAGTTTCAGCAACCTGGAAGACCTCTCCCCCGACCCCTCTCCTTGTAGGAGAGGGGAGAATATTTCCCGCCCTTCCCTTGCAGGGAAGGGGGTTGGGGGGTTAGGTTTTTTAAGCCACAGATTTAGTGGTAGAAAACAAGAGATTATTTTGCATTCCTATTTTGCCTGGAAAAACAGAATTTTCTGTACCTCCCGATTTACCAGAAAATATTATTGGTTTTGTCGCAGTACAGTTGGAAAAAGTTTTGGATAAAGCCAAATTTTTAGGATATTTCCCTACAACAGACGTGGATAATTTACCAGAAACTATTTCCCTAGAAAAACTACAACCTCTGGATAATTTATTTGCGATTTTAGAAGAATTAAAACTGCAAAATGAGCTGGAAGTATTAGAAGTAAATGTCTTAGAGTTGCTCAAACAAGGAATTAATGAACTAGCTGAACAAATTGGTTGGCTATTACTCAACAAAAAAGCAGATTTAGCATTTCACAAGGAAGTAGGCACAAAAGAATTAGAAATTCCCACAGATAAAATTTTATCCAAACAACTCAAAATTGCCGGACAATATTTGACTTTGCAGGTATTTAGTCTGGAAAAAGATTGTGAAATTATTTGGCGATTTGAACTGCAAAATGTAGCGGTGGGAGGTTTAATTCCAGCCGGCTTTAAATTGCGATTATTGACAGAGAATGGAGAAAATTTTGAAAATAATGAAGCTGTATCTACTTATGCTGTAGAAAATCTTTATGTAGATGTAATTTTAGAACCAGGGGAAGGTTTAATCTGGGAAATTGAGCCTATTCCCGATAATTTTTGTCGAGAAATTTTGCGGTTTTAATTTGATATTAAATCCGGTAGCATTGGTGTAATTAAATAAGGAGTCAAGAGTTAGAAGTAGTAGGGGCGAATGGCCATTTGCTCCTACAATATAGACTCTTATTTTTAATACTGAATAATATCAAATCGCTTGGTTTGGGGTAACAAGAAACCGGGTTTGTGCGAGGTCAATGGTAGGGACGTTGCACAGGCAAAAATGCGTTTTCCGTTCCGGAATGCTGCCTCTTCCAGAGGAGCTGCGCTAACGCAAACATGTTGCACAGCAAAATGTCCCTACAATGGCATTTTATACAAACCCGGTTTCTCTGCTTTTTTATACCGATACTGGATTTGATATAACACCGATGCTACGGGATTTAATGTCACAAATAGTTTCAAACTTTAAATGTGAAATAATTTCCTGAAGTTAGTGTATAGTTAAACTTTTGAGCCTTAAAAATTTTAACTGTTAACTTCCCTTACCAAGGACTACCTACCATAGTAAAGCCTGCCCAATAATAAGGATGAGAAAATTTCTTATTTTTAATACTCGCTAATTCCGGTGGCAAAGTTACTTCTCTAAGACTACCTAAACCCATTAACTTACCATCTTCTATTACAACTTCTTCCCTCAACATCGCTACTTGTGCTTTACGTAATGCTTCGGCTTTAATATTAACATTACCTAAATAAGAGTAAAATTCTGTCATTAATCCTAACGTCGCCTCATCATTAACTAACCAAAAACTACCCAAAGCAGATTTAACTCCCGTTGCTATTGCTAACCCAGCAAAACCTAACTCAGCATTTTGGTCTCCTACTGCTGTACGACAAGCAGATAATACTAACAGTTCAACTTCAGGATTATTCCATCCTAATTCCCGTATTTTATCCAATTGTAATTTCTCATCCCATAGTTGAATATAAGATTTACTCATATCTCCACTTCTAAATTCGGTATGGGTGGCTAAGTGAATAATTGGATAGGGATAATTTTGACGTTCACCAATCAGATTTTTGCGGGTAAATTCTTCATTGAGGAAAGTATTTCCTTGCCATAAATTTTGTGTAATTGAGGTTAGTTCCACTGGTACTGCTGGTAAAGATGGTTTATCATAAAATTCACTAGCTCCCATAGCTAAAACTTGAGTATTTTTTAAATAATTATAGTGAGTATTCATTAAGCTGATACTGGGAATTAAACTGATATTATATTTCTCAATTAGAAATTTTTCTCCATCATGTAATGCGGCTACAGGTAAGAGACGAAATCCACTGTCCATACTCAATAATAATGTATCAATATTAGCTGCTTCTAATTCGGCTGCCATTGGATAAATCAACCAATTATAAAGTTTTTGAGCTAATGGTAAATAGCTCTGACTATTTCGATTTTTGGGGTCGATGATATTTACATAAAATTGAATAGAAATTTCTTTTAATTGGGCGTGATTAACTTCGTAAATAGTTTTGAGAATAGATTTACCATCGGCAGTAAATAGTATTAATTGTAGTTTGTCATTGTAAACGTTAACGTAGATAACTGCTGATTTTTTTCCAGTCTTTTGCTGCATCTCTGCCAAAATATCTCTAGCACTTTTTGTGGATAGTAATTTGGGTTCGAGATTGACGCCAAAATAGTTAGAATATTCATCTATTCGGCTTTTTTCTAAACTAGATATCATTTCTTGTCTGGCAATATCTACTGTTAATGAATTTCTGGATAAAATTTGTGATTGTCGTAATATAGGAGGACGATTAATAATGTTGTTATTAGGTTTTATAAAGTTGTTTGAAATAATCCTCCTACTTCTTTTTTTCTGAAGTAGCCTAGATTGAGGAAGATTTATATTGATATTTGATTGGGGAAAATTATTAATATTACTGGTTTGTGTGGGAGCAACTTCTGAATTAGGGATGAAATTATTATTAGTAGTGGGTAGATTGGAAGTTATTCTACTAGGAATTTGATTATTATTAATAGTTGAGAAAAAGTTGTTAATTTGTCCTGGATTATTGATTGGTGGTGTGGATGGTAATGTTAAGTTATTAGTTGGTAATGAGGGAAAGTTTGTCGGTATTTGTGGAGTCTGATTAATAATTCTTGATGCTGAAGTATTATTAGTAGCTGAACTTCCTACAGGAGGAGTTATGGGAAATGGATTGTTTGGTGCTGGGAGAATAATATTATTGTTTGGTTGATTAATATTAATTATTCCGGTATCTGTCAAAAGTTCACCCGTGCTAATTTCACCTATTTTAGTAGTAAGATTAATATTCCCACTTCCTTGAAGCCCAGTAGAAGTAATATCCCCTGTATTAATATTATTTCTGGCACTAATATCAATATTACCAGCCCTACCTGTTTCGGCTTGACTAATAATATTTTTTGTATTAACTGAATCTTCTAAACTTGTGACAGAAATATTGCCACTATTTTCTCCACCAATAGAACTAATATTATCTGTATTTATATCGTATTTTGCTGTTACATCAATATCACCTGAATCTCCTGTTTTGGCAATTGTTTCAATATTATTGCCATTGATATAGCCTTGGTCACTATTAACAGAAATATTACCACTATTTTCTCCACCAAAAGAACGAATATTATCAGTCTTAATATTATCTTTGGCTACAATATTAATATCCCCAGAATTTCCTATTTTTGCTTCACTTACCACATCGTTACTATTAACTAAACCATTGTTACTCTTAACTTCTATATCCCCACTATTATTATTGCCATGGGTAGTAATATTTTCTGTATTTATATCAGTTTCGGCATCAACATCAATATTACCAGAATCTCCAGAGTCGCCACGAGATTCAATATTGTCAGTATTTACCTCCCCATTATTGCTGCTAACTTCTATATCCCCACTATTATTATTGCCACGGGTACTAATATTTTCTGTGTTAATATCATTTTCGGCATCAATATCAATATTACCAGAGTCTCCTGAGTCAGCACGAGATTCAATATTGTCAGTATTGACATCCCCATCATCGCTACTAACTTCTATATCTCCACTATTTTCTCCACCAGTAGAATTAATTTCATCAGTCTTAACATCATCTTTAGCTTTAACTGTAATATCGTCTGAGTCGCCAGAGTTGGAGAGAGATTCAAGATTTTGGGTAGTTATGGAACCATCAGCAGCGATAACTTCTACCTCTCCAGACGAGCGATCGCCTATCGACTGAATATCAGCAGTATTAATATTGCCTTGAAAATCATAAGTGTTGAGGCCGATATTACCACTGATACCATTTTCGGCGATGGTTTGAATGTTGCGGGTAGTAATAGTACCATTATTGCTTTGGATAGTCACATCACCGCTTTTTTCTGGTCCAAAAGAGGCAATATTGTTGATGATGACATTGCCAGCAGAGTTAAGGAGAACTTCACCACCTGTACCATTAGTGGAATAAGTAGCTATGTGATTGATATTGATATTACCTTGTTCTTGAGTTTGGATAGAAATATTTCCACCAAGTGCGTTTTCTCCTGTAGAGAAGATAACGTCTGTATTAATATTACCTGTTGGGCTGGTGATATTAACATCACCACCAGTGTTGTCACCGAAAGAATTTATTTCGTATGTGGTAATATCAGCTTTAGCAGTGAGACTAATATCACCTCCGATACCTTCTGAAGAGTGGGAAAGGAGATTCGGTATCACCCCACCATCAGCAACTCTGGTAGCTATCTCTTCTGAGGTAATATCAGTTTCAGGGGATAGTTCAGAAACAGAAGCAGTAGAATTAACTGTTGTATTGATTGCACCATTGCGAGATATCAGACTAATATTTCCCCCTCTACCACTGCCAGATGTACTTGTAAAAAGATCGCCTGTGTAGATATCACCCTCAGCAGTAAGAGAAATATTTCCTGCATTGCCATTTCCGTATGATTGAGAATCAATAAATCCCATATTAATTGAACCAGTGGGACTGTTCATCGTCACATTACCAGCATTACCACTAGCAGAGAACGAATCAACAGATTCTGTTTTGATATCCCCAAAGGCAGATATGTTAAGGCTTCCTGAATTACTAGATGAACTAGAGAAAATGAGATAGCTGGTACTATTAACAGCACCATTCTGGCTATTAATTGTGATATTACCACCATCACCTTTCTTACTACCTGTAACCATTCTTGCTATATTAATATCTCCAAAGGCAGATATATTAAGACTTACTCCATTCCCAAAGAAGGAAGTAGACTCAACGGAGCCATTGGTAGTGTCAACACCACCGTTAAGGCTAGTAATATTTATATTTCCTGCACTTCCACCTTGCGAAACGGTAAAAAGATTTGCTGTATTAATGTCACTTTGTGCGGTGAGGGAAATACTTCCTCCATCACTTCCACCGGATGAAGAGTTAAGAGTAGTGGCAGTTGTATCAATGAGAGCTACGCGATCGCCTAATATATTTATTTGGCCTCCGTTCCCCCTTCCCTCCCCTTGGGAAACGGGGAGACTGGAAATATCCCCCCCTGTTTCGATCCCCTTCCCCTACCCCTTAGAAAGGGGGAAGCTAGAGGATGCTGCGCTTTTTGTTGAACGGGGGTTAGGGGGAATCGAAACGTTGACACTTCCAGAAATTATGGTTGTACCTGGAGTATCAGCAATTATTGTATTTGAATCTGTTAATACCACATCACCATCAGCATTAACAGTCACAGATGAAGCGTGAGTTATATTGCCTCCTGTTAAAAGTTCTGGTAAAGATAAAGCATTAATATTAGCATCTTCTCCATTCTGTAGAGACGTTGCATGGAACGTCTCTACTTCTAAACTTAATAAATTTCCTGGTTGTGATATTCTCAGGGTACTACCACCTTCTACTGCTGCAATGGTTATATTACCCCCTGGAGCGGAGAGTTGCCCTGTATTAATCACAGTCCCTCCCAATAAAGTGAGATTTTCTCCAGGGTTTAAACTTAAATTTCCTTCATTAACTAAAGCACCTGGGTTGGATAGGTTAAACCTATATCCACTGGGGTTTCCGACTAATTTTGAGTAGTCATTTGTGCCGATCGCTTTAAACCCAAAATTATTGTTGTCAAAACCTATACCTGTAGCGGTGGTGACGCTGAATGAGGCGGGTATGTTAAGGCTGGCGTTTTGGCCCAAAATTATGCCTGCGGGGTTCATTAGGAAGAGGTTGGAGTTACCACCGAGGACTTGGATGAGACCGTTAACATAAGAAGCATTTCCTCCTGTGACTCTACCCAGAATATTGGTAGTATCTGGGGTAGTCAGGAAGTTAGCAGTTTGGCCAGAGTTGAGGTTAAATTGGTCAAAACTATGGAATAAATTTGCTCCACTACGAGTACCACCTTGGATATCAAATTGGTTGCCGTTTTGATTTACAGTTGTACCTGTATTGTCATTAGCTTATTTTATGGGTTGTGCTTTAGTAGGAGTTGCTGCCAAAGCTGCGAGTAAAGGCATTAATAGGGATAAGGGATGGCCCAAGCGAACCGTTTTCATAATTTATGGAAATATAACTGGAATTTTTCAACTATTATATTTCAGCTAATTTAATAGTTATGCAATTTCGTTGCAGCGATCAAACTATTTCAGAACTTATATCATGTCCGGATAAGAGCGTGATAGAACTCCGTTCCGCTTACGCGACCAAAAAACTTTCTCATGCATATACTTTTTTGATCCCCTCTTCCCTCTTCCCTCCTGTACGGGCGTTAACGATAGTTATGCGAAGCTAACGGCCGTTTCGCGGAGCGACATGTTTGCGGAGCATTCCGTCAGGAAAACGCCCCTACGACTCCTGACTCCTCCCTTTTTATTTATAACTATTCAACCGGACATGATATTAAATGGTATGAAAAATCTAGTATAGCACTACGCAAATATATCTAGGACATTTACAAATTCTTATAACTTACTTAGAGATTACTTTTGTAGGGGTGATTCCCGAATCACCCCTACTGGCTTTTGAATTGCCCGTAGCGTTATATTATCTCCTTAAAAGCCAAATCAAGGTAGAATAATAAGTAGAACTAACTCAAAGTTATTTTAGGAGCAAATTATAATATGCTGCGTAAATTAACCGTTTTGTTTATGTGTTTAACATTGTGTTGGACAACAGTCGCCTGTGGCAGTTCCAATAGCACCTCATATCAAAACTCAAATCCTAATATCTCATCTAACCAAAACTCCAACCGGAACCCTAACCAAGTAAGTCAAGGAGAATATCCCGTACAACAAGCAACCTATAACGACGGCAACGGCGAATATTCTTTAATGTTACTGAATACTCCTGCAGGTAAACCGCCAATTTATACTACTACAGATTTGCAAATGGCAAGTTTGACTGAGGAGGAAATTCAGGAAGGCAAAACCAATTATGCTAATATTAATGGCAATCAAGCTAGTTTGCATATTAAACCCGACTTTAAAATTGAATATGTACATAATGTAACTGAAACTCAAACTAACCCCCAAACAGGTAGACAAGAAACAGTTATTGTCCGTCGGGAGTCTAACTTCTGGACACCTTTTGCTGGAGCAATAGCAGGTCAAGTAGTTGGTGGAGCAATTAGTAGTATGTTATTTACCCCTCAATATTATGTACCACCAGTTTATCAACCAGGTGGAATAATGACTGGGTATGGCGGATATGGTAGTAGCTACACTCAAGCTGTTAACCGATATCAAGAGCGTTATCAAGCTCCACCAGCAGCAGTGAAAAATCGTCAAACATTACGTTCTACTGGTGTAACTAACTCTACTAGAAGTAACACAAATCGTAAACAACAGCAAAATACAAATCGTTCTACAGGTAGTGGTGTTGGTGCCAGTGACTTGCAGCGTTCAGGTACAGCAAAACCTCGTCAACAACGTCGTAGTTTTGGTAGTGGTGGGTTTTCATCACCTTCACGTCGAACCAGTGGTTTTGGCGGTAGACGACGCCGATAAGTTTATGAGATTTATCTGAATTATTGTTGTAAAAATTAATGAATTTAAGTAGGGGTAAACGGCTGTTTGCCCCTACAATATTTTATGAGGTATCAGTTAATATTTTTAACTTACAGCAGTTTTTTTATGGGTAGACCAAAGTAGGGACGTTCCATAGAACGTCCCTACAAGGTTTTGATAAAGTATTTGTTTGTAGTTACCCTTTAGTGTCCTATTTATATTTTCTATCAAGTCTCATTAATTAGTCATAATAAAAATGTTCTTGTCTTTCAAAATAGTATCTTTTCGGAGGGAATGCTGCGCAAACAAATTTTCCTCTGCTCCCTACTCCCTACTCCCTGTTCTCAAAAGTTTTTATTCTGGGTATTTAAAGAGACATCATATTAGTATTTTAATATTCATTGTTTTACTCAAAAGAGGCTGGATAATATAATGTCCGGATAAGAGCGTGATAAAAAAATGTTCTCCTTATTTATACTTTCTTTCTCCCCTCTTTCCTCCTGACTGCTGACTCCTCCCTTCTTATTTATAACTATTCAACCGGACATGATATAAGATGCTATTCGCTCTTCCCTTTTTTAGATTCACTACTTTTATAAATAAATGGTATTAATTAACTGGCAAGAGTTAATAGAAGATATTAATTTCAAACATCAAAAATGCCAACTTGACCAGAAAAATGCTATGGCTTATGCTTATTCTTTAGGTCAATTATTGCTAGAAACTCAGGCTTTATTTTCTCCTACTGAATGGCAATCTTGGCTCCAAAATAATTGCCATTTCTCGGAAAGCTGCGCGGAAACTTATCTGCAAATAGCTAAAAGTTGGCCTAGTTTCCGGACACAATTAGATCCCTACAGGAAAGTTGATTTATCTGCTATAGAAGATATTATGGAAGATAAATCTCAAATGCAATTTGTTCCTTCTGAGGTAAAAGATAATTTGCTAGAAAATGTGGATACGGAAGTTAACAAAATTATTCCGTCGTTTGATAATGCTGAGGATTTTACAACTTCTCACCCCGAATCTGAAGAATCTGAAAAATCTGAAAAATCTACAATAATTCGTTTGTATATTCCTGGGAAAGTAGTTCCTAAAGCACGTCCACGAGTTACTGCTAATGGTACTTATTTACCACCTCGTTATCGTACCTGGAGAAACGAAGCAGAAGTAGAAATTTACCGTCAAGTTTCTGAACTTAATTTAGAGGTAGATTTACCAATTCAAAAAGCAGCTATTTCCATGAGTTTTTGTGGAAAACATCGGACTAATTCTGATTTAGATAATTTAGCAGGAGCTTGTCTTGATGCTTTAACATTAAATGGTGCGGGTGTACTTCAGGACGATCGCTTGAGTTGTATTCCTAAGCTTACTATTGAATATATTCCTGATACTAAAAAAACAGGGGTTTGGATTGAAATTGAAATACTCAGGACTTACGCATGAGGTACGGAAAACTAGGATTTGAGATTGCTATCCGTTCCGGACTGCTTCGCAAACCCTGTGGGTTGCTATCGCAAAGCTGTCGCTTTTCATGTCGCGGAGCGTTAACGGAGTTGTGCGCCAGCTAAACGCAATGACAAAAACACATTGTAGTGCGTAAGTCCTAATACTTTTGTAGGGCGGGTATGTTGCCTGCGCTACAAAGCAAAATTTGTAGTAGTAGACTGATATCAAATCCGGTAGCATCGGTGTAATTAGATAGTTAATCTAGGAGTCAGGAGTCAGGAGTCAGGAGTCAGGAGGGAAGAGAATTTAGAAAAATTTGCTCTTAGATGAAGATGAAAATTTTTTTTATACCGAATTAAGCGGATTTGATATGACACAGCTAAAACTGTGCAGAGCGCTTTTTTCGTAATCACCCCATCCCCCCGTTTTCTAATGCACCATTTAAGGTGTTTCGCTCCAGTAGACTGACACATCTAGTTTTGTGCATTAGGGCGGGTTTGTATAAATCTTAGAGTAAGCATGAAAGTTATAGCTAAAACCCGCCCCTACCATTGCACCATTTAAGGTGTCTCGGTAACGAAGTTGTGCGAAGCAAAACGGCTGGCGCTGAAATGAAACGAAACACTACACGACAAGAAAAGACGGCTACAATTTAGACTGTTCCCTGTTCCCTGCTATATTATTCAGCAGTAAAAACTAATGTTCCCTTGTCAGCTTCCAAACTATCACCAATTTTGTACCCATCGTGAAAAGCTGCTAAAATTACATCGCAAGTTTTTCCCCAACCAATAATACCATTAGCATCAATACCGATCGCTCCTAAATCCCTTTTATGTTCGTGAGCTTCAGCAAATGAACGCTCAAAAGCTGCTTTAATGGAAAAACCATCTGTTACCCGAATCACAATTTTTGCTGCTAAACACTCATCAATAATATCTTCTCCAATACCAGTACAACTTATTGCAGCACTGCCAGTAGCATAATTTCCAGCAGGCATCGCGGAGTCACTCACCCGACCAATTTTTTCAAAACCTTTTCCTCCTGTAGAGGTACCCGCAGCTAATCTACCCTCTTTATCCAAAACTACTACACCAATAGTACCAGTGCCTGGAGATTCTGCAATCACGTTTGCCATTTTTCTACTAAAATCATGTTTACGGTCTTCCAGCCATTCATTTAATCGTTTATCTGTCAAGGGGTTGTACACTGGCATTTGTAATTCCCGCACAAATTCGGCAGCCCCAATATCTGATAATACGCGATCGGGTGATTCTTGCAGCGCTTTGGCCAAGTCAATAGGATTTTTAATCCGGGAGACATTTATCGCCCCACTAAACCGATGATTAATCCCATCCATCAAGGAAGCACTCATCCGAATTTGGCCATCAGATTGTAGCACTGAACCGGTGCCAGCATTAAAAAGAGGGTCATCCTCTAATAGTTGGCAACCACGCACGACTGCATCTACGGCAGCGGTGTCATTTAGAAGCAAGTTATATAATTCATCCACTATTCGATGGAGAGATTTGCGAACAACATCTAATCCTCCTTTTTCCTCAATGGAACTACCAGCACCACCGTGAATAATAAGTTTTGGCTGCATTTTTTTTTGTGATTAACTACTAGATATAAGGCTATTATGCGTCGGTTTGTTTGTCAATTTTTGACTTACGTCGCCGACATCTTTCGGAACAATATTTGACTTCATCCCAACAGTCTGCCCATTTTTTTCGCCAAGTAAAAGGGCGGTTACAGACAGGACATATTTTTTGGGGAAAGTCAGATTTAGATTTAGTTTTTGCCATGATATAATAATTATTTGATATCCATTAATTATTATACCTAAAAATGGCAGTATGATTTTAATAAGTGGAGTAAGCATCTTGCCTGCTACCATTTGATAATTTGATATTATGTCTGTTGGTATAATTTGTGTAAAAGCTGAGGAAATATTTACTATATTTAAGCTTCTTCCTTCTTTCTTCTTCCTTCTTCCTTTCTCCTAACTTCAAAAATGACTTTTCGTAGAAATTTATTTACTAATCTTTTTCCATATCTATTACTGTTTATAATAACAGCGATCGCTCTCTATATTACTAGACCAGTCTCTCTACAAATTCGCTGGAATGATGAAACGCTTTACTATACTGTAGCTCAAAATATTGTTCGTCATTTTGATTTTAATAGTAACCATTATTTGGCTAGTAGTATTATTCAAAAAGGCTATCCTACTAAGGATACTCATCTACCTGGTTATCCTTTAATTTTGGCTTTTGGTTTTTTGATTGGTGGAATTAATGAAGCTACACCATTTTTTGTTAATTATTTGCTGTTAGTTTTGACAATATTTTTAATTTTTACAGTTGGCAGATTCATTGCTAATCAATGGGTTGGTTTTGGGGCTAGTTTGATTTATTTGATTTATCCTTACACTTTAGTTTTGACTCATTCAGTAATGACAGAAATATCAGCTACTGCTGTAATCATGGTAGTTGTGGCTCTTTTGTTTCTACAAAAAGAAAGTTTTTTAAAAGGAATATTTTTAAGTTTAGCAATCGCCTTAGCATATTTAATTAAACCATTTTTATTGACTTTGTTTCCTGCTAGTATTGCCATCTTATGGATTGAGAAAAATCAACATTACAAAAAAACTTTATTCAGCTTATTATTTGGTTTTGCATTCCTGTTTATCACTGTTTTAATACCCCTTTCTCAAAATCAAGAAATCTATCCCTATGCAGCAACAATAATTTTATCCCAATCTAATTTGACTCATATGCTGAGAATGATCTGGGAAAACTTTCTATTTAATTGCACTCTCATAATTAATTTTAAAAAGTTTCCCGTCTATGGAACAATTACTATTTCAATGCTAGTGCTATGGAGTATTACTGTTGCAAGTACGGCTACAGCAATTCATCAAAAAAAATTACAACAATGGGAAAAATATCTAAATTTATCTGTTTTTAGCTTAATTAGTTTTATGCCAGCTTTATTGGCATTTTTATTACTTTATCAATATATTAATGCAACTAGAGGATTAGCAGTTTTTTCTCCATTAATGGCAATCTTATCTGTGACTGGTTTGTGGCTATTAACACCACAATTAAAAATCAAAAAAGTAGTAGCTATTGGATTAGTAATTTGTCTGTGTTTAAGTTACTCAAACTTTGTCACATTTCAACTACTCAGACAAACCCAAAAAGGACAGTTTAAACGTTTATCCACTAATAGTTTTCGACTAGAAAAAGTCATCTCAAAATTGTCAATTCAACCACAGGTAGTTATATCTGAGAAAAATCGTTATTTAGCGATCGCTCATTATCCGACTCAAGTAATTTGGCAATTGCCTCAAACATTACAGGAACTACGGCAAGTTGAAAAAGAAGTAAGTATAGACCTGATAGAATTAAAAAAGTCTGACCCAATTTTTCAAGAAAATTTGCAAGTTTATGGTAATGTCAATTTATTAGATAACCGTTATATTTTGCAATACCAAAATCAGGGTTTTTATTACTATTTGCAAAAATGAAAAGTACATCAATATCAAAACTATGGGTTAATAAGTATTGAGACTAAAATACAGCAGATTTAATCAATGGTCTAGAAAAACTATATAGCGTTTCTCAAGTTACTGAGGTACAGTTGTTTTTCTTATTTTCTATTCCCACCGAACCGGAATTACTACTCCCTATCTCCCTTACTCCCCTACTCCCCTACTCCCCTACTCGCTCAAACTAACGAATTTTGTACCTCACGCTTTTTGGGAATTGCTATAGCAACCCGCCCATAGGTCGTGAAAAATCAAAAAGTAGATAAAAAACTTGAAACTCCCGTCAGTTAAGTGTTTCCTGTTCCCTGTTCCCTGTTCCCTCAAAGGGGTTTTTATACACAAATAAAATAGGACTGCTATAGAGATTATTAAAATAATATTTCAAAGTAAGTTAAACTAACAACAGGTTTTCAGCAAAACCTGTTTAATCACTTATTTAGGAATTAATTATGCTTGAACTTTTGGCTAGTATTGTTATAACACAAGGGATGCCAGATTGGTATCCCGTTGGTTATAACCGTAAAGCAACAACATCAATAAACATGAACACAATTCAAGACCTAGGCAAGAATTTGTGGGGAGCAGAAATATTAAAGCAATACGACGGGATGGACTATGATGGAATGGAACAAGTCTATATGATTGTAGAAATTAATTGTAATATTCGCAAATTTGCTCCTAGGTTAGTCAGAAAACTTACTGGTAGTGGTCAGGTTATTGCCGAAACAACACTAGGAGGCAATAGATGGGTATCACCTAAAGGTTCTGAAACTGGAATTTTGACTATATGTGATTACTAATATATTTAAGATACACTGTATTCGGTGGTACATGAAGTCCAGTAGTGAACAAAGACAGCTAAAATAATACAATAGTAGGGGCGGGTTTGAAATTAATGAATAATGAAATATTTATGTACTTGTGTACTATCTATCGGTCTTAACAAGAGGTAATTATTAATTGTTAATTATTGAAATAAATCCGCCCCGCCCGACGGTGGGTTATATCTTTATTATTAAACCATTAAAAACAAACAAAAGATGCAATAAAAATTTAATGAATTAACAATTAAGTACCTCAAAGACTGATAATGATGTATAATACAGCAAAAAAGCTTGACAATTATAAAGTAAGGTTAAAGTCAACCTAAAGAAAAGCTTTGATAATTTTTGGAGATGTCTATTTCATCTGTCATTATGATTAATTTAAAAGTCATGTGTCAAAAAATAAAAAAATATATATCTTTAAATTTTTCTTTGTATAGCTTGACTTCAGGAAAACTTTGTTCTAAAGTTAAATATTGTTGAATTTAATACACATTTGATCTTGAAATAAAAATAGATTAAAAAAAGTCATTTCTCTAGAAGATAACTAAGTATTAATAAGTTTTACCCATCAGGAATATTAAAATTATGATCGTGCCATCTAACAAAAAAATTATTGAATCATTGGGTCGCTCTACTGAAACAGAAATAGTAAAAGAGATAGTTTTTCTAGACTCTCATGTAGATAACTATCAAGATTTCGCCACAGAAGTTTCATCAGGAACAAAAGTATTTATTATTGAACCGAATGATGATGGTATTCAACAGATAACCAAAGTTATAAAAAAATATTCTCAAATATCATCTATACATATAATTTCTCATGGTTCTCCAGGGTGTTTGTATCTAGGTAATAGTCAGTTAAATATTAATAACATTAATAATAATTACTCCGCAGCATTAAAAACTTGGTCTGTTACTAATATATTCCTATATGGTTGTAATCTAGCTTCTGGGGATGCAGGTGCAGAATTTTTAGAAAAGTTGCACAAACTTACAGGAGCAAATATTGCAGCTTCTGCTCAAGCAACAGGTAGTTCTGCTTTGGGTGGAAACTGGGAGTTAGAAGTTACAAAAGGTGAGATAGAAGTTAGTTTACCATTCAGCGATCGGATTCAAAATCAATGGGAGCATATTCTCGCTGAATTTGAAGATCAGCCTTATTTGTTCCAAGTTCTCAATGATGGGACTAATAGTCAGCTCAATGTATTCAACCCCACGCGACTTAACTACATTACTATAGGGGAGCCTCAAGTTGAATATAATGCAGCAGGATTTAATAGACAAGACAATTTTATTTATGGAATTAGAGGTGGATCTAGATCGGGAAATGTTATCCGTGTTCATTCTGATGGAACAGTTGAGGATGTATTGATTAATGGTGAAGTTATTACTGTACCAGAAACAGGAGAAGCAACAGTAGACATAAACGCTGGGGATGTAGACGATGACAATAATTTATGGGTAAAGACAGGTGATAGCCAACTAACCAGAATCGATCTTGAAACTGGAGATCGGACTCCTTTTAATCTTACTGGAGATGGCTTAGAACAAGTTGGAGATATAATCTACAACGATGATCAACAAAAATTCTATGGAGTCGGCCCTGATGGTAATTTGTATACTATAGATCCAGATGATCCAGAGGGACCGAGTATTACTACAACTGCAGTAGCAGGTTTGCTTAATAGGCAATATGGTGCAGCTTGGACTAACGACGCCAATACTTTATACGTTAGCCGAAATAGAGAAGGAGAGTTATATCGGATAAATGATTTCACTACTGATAACCCAGTAGCTGAACGAGTTCTTGACAATATACAAGGCACAGGTAATAACGATGGAATGTCAGATCCGGAGCGACCAGATCCAACAGATGTTTGGTTAATAGATCCCGATCCCGATCCTGGTATTATAGAGATTCCTGATGTTAACGATCTTTTTGACCACGAAACTACTTTTACTGAAGATACAACACCTGTAAATATAGTTACAGACAAGGTCTCGATCTCAGATTTTCTTGGCGTAAGAGATGATGATAATGATATTGTTGAAGGAGCCTTAACTCAGACTATTATTACCCTGAAGAGTCCTCAAGATACAGATGAATTACAGGTGGATGTAGATGCTCTACCTAACAATATTATTCGGTCTGAAGATAGTAATTCTAATTTGATTATTTTGGAGGATATTGGATTCCAGGATCCGGAGACAGAGCTTAGTACAAGAACAGGAGACTTTGAAATTGCTCTTCAAGCTGTTACATTTAATAACACCGATAATACTCCAGATACAACTCCTAGAGAAGTAGATATTCAGATATTTGACTCTGGAAATAAAGGAGGAAATATATCTACCGTAACAATTGATGTTATTCCTGCTAATGATGCTCCTAGTTTTTCGGAAGACCCAGATAGTCCTTCAAGCCTAGATAATACTCCCACCTATACTCTAGGTGGTGACGCAGTTGTTCTAGATAGTGATGCCACAATTACAGATCCAGAATTAAATGAGAGAAATTACGATGGTGCTATCCTAACCTTAGCAAGGAATGGTGAAGCAAATAGTGAAGATGTATTTAGTAGTGGTGATACTAACATATTAGGAGCCTTGACAGAAGGTGAAGACCTGACAGTAGATAGTATAGTCATCGGTACAGTTACAACTAATAGTGATGGAACATTAGAACTATCTTTTAATAGTAACGCTACAGAAGACTTAGTTGATTTAGCTTTACAACAGATAGCTTACAGTAATAATGGTACTGGCACAGATCCAGTAACCATTAATTACACTATTAATGATGGTAACGTAGAATTCAGCGATAGTTCAGTCGCCGTCGAACCCGAGCCCAACAACGCAGTATTCATAGATGAAAATGCCTCCATTAGTAACAATGAAACTCAGGTTGTAGACTACAATAACGTTTCCCTAGTAGTGCAAAGAAGCGGGGGAGCTAATAGTGAGGATGTCTTTGATGTAGTTGCTGGTGGAACATTAGATTTTACAGGTGGAAACTTAACAGTCGATGGTACTACTATCGGTACAGTTACAACTAATGGCAATGGTAGATTAGAACTAACATTTGACGAATCTGCTACTACCGCTTTAGTTAATCAGGCATTACGGCAAATAACATATAGTAATACTAATGCTAATCAAGATGACACTATTGAAGGTACAGCTACCGTTGATCCCGACCCCAACAGCCCAGTAGTCATAGACGCAAATGCCACTATTGGTAACCAAGATATTGACTATAATGGTGCATCCCTAATCTTGCAAAGAAACGACGGTGCAAACAGTGAGGATGTATTTAGCAATAGCGACGGAACATTAGGAGCATTAACAGAAAACTCAAGAATAATACTAGAAGTAGATGGTACGGATCTTACTCTTGGTACGGTGACTACTAATAGTAATGGTCAATTAAAGCTGACATTTAATAGTAATGCTACAGAAGATTTAGTAAATGAGGTGCTGCAACAAATCACCTATGAGAATACTAGCGATGAGCAAAATGCAGTAGAAATAGATTACTTCATAACCCGTCCAGTAGTCATAGATTATGGAATCAGAAATGGTTCAGCCACAGTTGATTTATCAAACACCACAGACGCACAAGTAATAGATCCTAGTGCTACTCTTCCAGATATAGACTACAGTAGTGCGTCCCTGCTAGTGCAAAGAAGTGGAGGTGCAAATAGTGATGATGTCTTTGATGTAGTTGCTGGTGGAACATTAGATTTTACAGATGGAAACTTAACAGTAGATGGTACTACTATCGGTACAGTTACAACCAATAGTGCTGGTCAATTACAACTAACATTTAATAGTAGTGCTACAGAAGATTTAGTAAATGAGGCGCTGCAACAAATCACATATAGTAATAACAGTAATAATGCTCCAGACGAAGTAATTATAGATTATCGTGTATTCGAGCAGGGTATAGGAGGACCATTAGAAGGGACTGGTTCTATAACTGTTACTATTGAAGCAAATGTTCCAACCAACAGCCCTCCCACATTAGATTTAGACGAAGACGACAGTACAGCAACAGGAAACGACTACATAACAACCTTCACAGAAGGAACTCCAGTAGCAATAGGAGACACTGATGTAGTCATCACAGACGCAGACGACACAAATATAGAGTCAGCGACAATCATATTAACCAACCGACTAGACGGAGACGCAGTAGAAAGCTTATCATTCAGTGGCGCTCCGGTAGGAGAAATAACAGCAGGGGTCTATAACCAAGCAACAGGAACAATAACACTCACAGGCAGTGGCACATTAGCAGAGTATCAGACAGCCATAGCTCAAATACAATACAACAACACATCAACAAATCCCAACACCACAGCTCGTAGCGTAACAGTAGTAGTCAACGATGGGGATGACAATAGCAACACAGCAACAACCACAATAAATATTACTCCACCCAACAGCCCCCCCACATTAGATTTAGATGGAGACGACAGTAGTGGAGCCACAGGTAACGACTACATAACAACCTTCACAGAAGGAACTCCAGTAGCAATAGGGGACACTGATGTAGTCATCACAGACGCAGACGACACAAATATAGAGTCAGCGACAATCATATTAACCAACCGACTAGACGGAGACGCAGTAGAAAGCTTATCATTCAGTGGCGCTCCGGTAGGAGAAATAACAGCAGGGGTCTATAACCAAGCAACAGGAACAATAACACTCACAGGCAGTGGCACATTAGCAGAGTATCAGACAGCCATAGCTCAAATACAATACAACAACACATCAACAAATCCCAACACCACAGCTCGTAGCGTAACAGTAGTAGTCAACGATGGGGATGACAATAGCAACACAGCAACAACCACAATAAATATCATAGCTACCACAGTCAACGAACCGCCAGTAGCAGTAGATGATAGCATTGTCACCCCCCCTGAC
>NZ_JBNHEQ010000301.1:25256-26760 GCF_050016015.1 Dapis hubbardiae BLCC-M172 | reverse complement strand
GCTCAAATTTATCACCCTACTAAAATCTCAATACCTCAGACTAAACTATGACTCACATAATATATATAGATAACTATCTAATTCTCCCTAAAAGATAAAAATAACTCTCAAACTTCCCTAGAAAAAATGCTCTACAAAATTCAACGCCGAATCTCAGATATTACTCAATCAAAAACTTACTTAGAAGGTTACTAGAACAGTTAAGCTTAAAGTTGGAGTAGTTTAAATATACTACTCCAATAAATACTAGAAAGTCTACTCAAAATTTCCCAACTTTCCCCAAGAAAATTTGCCACTGCTCAAATTTATCACCCTACTAAAATCTCAATACCTCAGACTAAACTATGACTCATATCATATATATAGATAACTATATAATTCTCACTAAAATATAAAAATAACTCTCAAACTTCCCTAGAAAAAATGCTCCACAAAATTCAACGCCGAATATTTGAAATTATTGAGCTAGATAATCCCGGAGACACCTACAGCAAAATCTTTAAAGTCTTCATCATTACATTAATTATTCTCAATATTATAACTGTGATTATCTCCACAGTAGAAGACATTTATCAACAATATAAAACTTGGTTAGATAACTTTGAACTAATATCAGTAATCATATTTACTATTGAATATATTTTGCGCATTTGGTCATCTAATGTTGCTTCTGGATATAAACATTCTATCTGGGGAAGAATCAAATTTATGTTCAAACCATTAGTAATTATTGATTTAATTGCTATTTTGCCATTTTACTTACCTTTATTCTTGCCAAACTTAATATTTACTCGTTCATTTCGTCTCTTTAGAATATTTAGAATATTCAAAATAACCAGATATTCCGACACGACAAAATTATTTGCTCAAGTCATTAAATCAAAACAAGAAGAAATAGTAATTGCTATATTTATTGGTGTAATTTTATTAGTAACTTCTGCCAGTCTAATGTACTTTGCTGAAAATGAAGCTCAACCAGAAAATTTTCCTCATATTCCTGCTGCTATGTGGTGGGGAGTTGTTACTTTAACAACTGTCGGTTATGGAGATGTTTATCCTATTACTCCTTTAGGTAGATTTTTAGGAGCGATCGTTGCATTAATTGGTGTTGGAATATTTGCTTTACCCACAGGTATAGTTGCTTCTGGTTTTACTGAGGAAATTCAAAAAAAACGAGCTTTAGGTCAGCAAAAAAAGTCTATTATTTGTCCTCATTGTGGTAGAAAGATAGATGAATAATTGATAATGGATAATTGATAATTGATAATTGATAATGAATAATTAATAATTGATAA
The DNA here is from genome assembly GCF_050016015.1 of Dapis hubbardiae BLCC-M172. Lineage (NCBI taxonomy): Bacteria > Bacillati > Cyanobacteriota > Cyanophyceae > Oscillatoriales > Microcoleaceae > Dapis > Dapis hubbardiae. Next base: position 25,465 of record NZ_JBNHEQ010000301.1, on the reverse strand, counting down.
TTGATAATTACCTTTTACTTTTAGGGAGACGTTAAAAATTGAATTATTTAATTATTAATTATTCGGCAATCTAGAGAGTAAGCATTCAGCTAGACTTTAGCTGTTTTATCAATGATAAATAATCAAGAAAAAATGCTAATGTCAAATATCAAGGCTATTTCAGTTAACAGATAAGCAATAAATTATCGCGCTATATAAATCAATTATTT
>NZ_JBNHEQ010000301.1:20549-25156 GCF_050016015.1 Dapis hubbardiae BLCC-M172 | reverse complement strand
CAAATATCAAGACTATTTCAGTTAACAGATAAGCAATAAATTATCGCGCTATATAAATCAATTATTTTTGCCTACTCCCTACTCCCTACTCCCTATTCCCTTTGATCAATGATAAATAATGAAGAAAAAATGCTAATGTCAAATATCAAGACTATTTCAGTTAACAGATAAGCAATAAATTATCGCGCTATATACATTAATTATTTATTTCTCCCTACTGGACAGAAACACCTAATTGTTTGCATGAAGGCGGGTTTATATAAATATTAGGGTAAGCATGAAAATTTCCATTAAAACCTGCCCCTACTATTGCAACATTTTAGGTGTGTCACGCCACTACTCCCTATTTTCTAAAAATGAATCAATCACAAACATCACCTATTAATAGTATTTGGCTATTTATGATAATTTCAGCTACAGTCATAGCAGCATATAACGGTAGAATGACAGAAATAACTGAGGCATCATTTGAAGGTGCGAAAAATGCTGTTACTTTAGCTATCGGATTAATTGGTAGTATGGCATTATGGTTAGGCATAATTTCAATAGTTGAAACAGCAGGAGGAATGAAAATAATTGCCCGTTTAATCTATCCTTTAATGGTGAAACTTTTTCCAGATATACCTGCATCCCATCCTGCTATGTCTGCCATTATTTTAAATATAGCTGCTAATGCTTTAGGATTAGGAAATGCTGCGACACCGATGGGTTTAAAAGCTATGGCAGAAATGGATAAATTAAATCCAGAAAAAGGAACTGCCACAGATGCAATGTGTTTATTTTTAGCTATAAATACCTCTTCAGTTACGATAATTCCTATTAGTGTAATAACCATTCGAGCTAGTGCAGGTGTTACTAATCCTGGAGATATTATTTTACCTACATTTATCGCCACTTGTTGTTCTACAATTGCGGCTATTGTAGCAGCAAAATTTTTTGCAAGTCGCCAAACAAAGCCAAGTTTAAATCAATCTATTACTCCAGAATCTTTAGATAAAAATGATTCTCTTGATAGAGAAGAAAAAATCTCAAAACTTACCCCACCATCTAAAATTGGAAAACTACTTTTTGCCAGTTTAATCGGAGTTTTTTTAGGTGCAGTAATTTATCGCTTAAGTCTCAGAGGTATACCCTATCTTTTTAGTCTTAATTTTCTCCAAAGTTTGTCTAATTGGTTATTACCAATACTTATTTGCTCCTTTCTACTTTTTGGCTATTTTCGAGGAGTTAAAGTTTACGAAACAATGACCGAAGGAGCAAAAGCTGGATTTGAAGTTGCCGTCAGAGTAATTCCTTTTATGGTGGCAATTTTTGTAGCAATTGGAATGTTTAGAGCTAGTGGCGCACTAGATATTATGGCGACAATTTTATCGCCGATAACTAATTTAATTGGAATGCCAGCAGAAGCATTACCTATGGCATTAATTAGACCTTTATCTGGTAGTGGTGCTTTTGGCATTATGTCGGAAATAGTCACAAATGAACCATTAAGTTTTCTCTCCTATTTAGTATCAACTATGCAGGGTTCGACAGAAACAACTTTTTATGTATTGGCTGTTTATTTTGGTAGTGTAGGAATTAAGAAAACTAGATATGCTTTACCTGCTGCTCTATGTGCTGATGTGGTAGGAATTTTTACTTCTGTAATAATTAGTCGGATAATTTTTTGATAATTAAAGACACAAAGTAGGTCTTGGAAAAAAAAGGAATTTCAAGCCAACTTTACTGTTGGGTTTGACTCTCCTAAACCTGATACTAACTTCCTCAAATACAGAAACTACTTTTGATATATTCCCTATTTATTTACTACCTACTCAAATTACCAAAATTAGATATGTTTTCTCTGCTGCTCTATATGCTGATGTGGCAGAAATTTTTACTTCTGTGATAATTAGTCCGATAATTTTTTGATAATTAAAGACAGAAAGTAGGTCTTGGAAAAAAAGGAATTTCAAGCCAACAGTAAAGTTGGGTTTGACTCTCCTAAACCTGATACTAACTTCCTCAAATACAGAAACTACTTTTGATATATTCCCTATTTATTTACTACCTACTCAAATTACCAAAATTAGATATGTTTTCTCTGCTGCTCTATATGCTGATGTGGCAGAAATTTTTACTTCTGTGATAATTAGTCCGATAATGTTTTGATAATTAAAGACAGAAATTAGGTCTTGGGAAAAAAAGGAATTTCCACCAAACAGTAAAGTCTGGTTTGACTCTCCTCAACCTGATACTAATTTCCTCAAATACAAAAACTACTTTTGATATATTCCCTATTTATTTACTACCTACTCAAATTACCAAAATTAGATATGTTTTCTCTGCTGCTCTATATGCTGATGTGGCAGAAATTTTTACTTCTGTGATAATTAGTCCGATAATGTTTTGATAATTAAAGACAGAAATTAGGTCTTGGGAAAAAAAGGAATTTTTACTTCTGTGATAATTAGTCCGATAATTTTTTGATAATTAAAGACAGAAAGTAGGTCTTGGAAAAAAAGGAATTTCAAGCCAACAGTAAAGTTGGGTTTGACTCTCCTAAACCTGATACTAACTTCCTCAAATACAGAAACTACTTTTGATATATTCCCTATTTATTTACTACCTACTCAAATTACCAAAATTAGATATGTTTTGCCTACTGCTCTATATGCTGATGTGGCAGGAATTTTTACTTCTGTAATAATTAGTCCGATAATTTTTTGATGATTAAAGACAGAAAGTAGGTCTTGGAAAAAAAAGGAATTTCAAGCCAACAGTAAAGTTGGGTTTGACTCTCCTAAATTAGATATGTTTTCTCTGCTGCTATATCTACTTATGTGGCAGGAATTTTTACTTCTGTGATAATTAGTCCGATAATTTTTTGATGATTAAAGACAGAAAGTAGGTCTTGGAAAAAAAAGGAATTTCAAGCCAACAGTAAAGTTGGGTTTGACTCTCCTCAACCTGATACTAACTTCCTCAAATACAGAAACAAATTTTTAGATATTGGCTGCTGATTTTATAAATATTGGAATAAAAAAAACTAAATATGCTCTGACTGCTAATTGATATGCTGATGTAGTTATAATCTTCAGCTCTCTGATATTCTGTCGGATAATGTTTTGATGATTAAAAAAAAGGAAATTTAAACTAAATCGAACAGTAGGGTTTTGGTCTCCAAACCCCTACAAGGAAAACAGCTTATTTGATTTCTAAATTCAACTCAGTTTAGATAGATTTGGTTATGAAGAGAGACAAAAGACAACAGGAAAAATTTAGAACTATCTTTTCTCCAAAAACCTCCTCCTTTTCCTCTTCTTTGTTTATTATCTATTACCGAAAAATTGAGTCTAAAGTCTCCCCTTTCAAAGGGATGAAAAAAATATTCGATTCAATATTTCAATCCTGATGCTTTAGTCAGAGGTACTGATAACTGATAACTGAAATGACCCTTCTCTCCCCAGTTAAATTGTTCCCTGTTCTCTCCTCCCTATTTCTTATTATTTATAAGTATGTAACCGGACATGATATAATTTATTGGTATTCTAATAGAAGTCTTAATTTAACAGCAAAAACCCATGAAGGCAGTCACTATTAATCGGTATGGTTCCACTGATGTTTTGGAATATTCAGAAATTGAAAAACCTCAAATTACACCCAATCAATTATTAGTCAAAATTAAAGCTACCAGTGTTAATCCTGTTGACTGGAAAATTAGACAAGGACAACTACAATTATTATCCGGTTTTAACTTTCCAATTATTTTGGGTTGTGACTTATCTGGAGTTGTATTAGAAGTAGGCGAAAAAGTAGAAAACTTTGAACCTGGAGATGAAATTTATACATTTATTAATCCATTAGTTGGAGGTGCTTATGCAGAATATATTGCTATACCTGCAAATACTGCTGCATTAAAATCTAAAAACATTACTCATTCTCAAGCAGCAGCAATTCCAGTTGCAGGTTTAACTGCTTTTCAAGCATTACTTGATTTAGGTCAAATTAGACCTGGGCAAAAAGTATTAATTAATGGTGCTTCTGGGGGAGTTGGAACTTTTGCAGTACAAATTGCCAAGGCAATGAAAACTGAAGTAATAGGTGTTTGTAGCAGTAACAATATTACTTTAGTAGAAAGTTTAGGAGCGAATAGGGTTATTGATTATAATCAGATTGATTTTACCAAAGAATCTGAACAGTATGACATTATTTTTGATGCTGTTGGGAAAGAAACTTTTTCTAGTTGTGAAAATGTACTAAAACCAGAAGGAATTTATATTTCTACTCTACCAACTGTAGAAAATTTACCTTCTACTTTCATAACCTTATTTATGCCTGGTAAAAAATCGAAATTAGTTGTCGCCCAACCTAACCCCCGTGACTTAATTTCTCTCCTAGAATTGATTGAAGATGGATTAGTTAAACCAATTATTGACCGAACATATAAATTAGCAGAAATAGCAGAAGCTCATGCTTATAGTGAAATGGGTCGTGCTGTAGGAAAAATTGTAATTAGTAACGAAGAAACAAGTCTAGTAGACTAACAATTATTTGACTATGACAAAGTAGAGTATTAATACTAATATCAAATAAATTTAGTAGTCAGGCAAGCAAATATTTAGCGA
>NZ_JBNHEQ010000301.1:0-20449 GCF_050016015.1 Dapis hubbardiae BLCC-M172 | reverse complement strand
TTGATATTAAAGGTTCAGGTAGTCCTAAAGATTGAACGATGTTAGTTGCTACATCTATGAAAAAGTAGAGTATTAATACCAATATCAAATAAATTTAGTAGTCAGGCAAGCAAATATTTAGCGATTGATATTAAAGGTTCAGGTAGTCCTAAAGATTGAACGATGTTAGTTGCTACATCCCTTCAATTGTTATAAGGTAGACGAGCAAAATTATTACTTTTTTCCCACTACCAAGGTTAACAAATAGAATATTCATATAATGAGGGATCGATCAAATTATTGGATTGAAATTTAAGACAGCAAAACCTTTTATCCTCTGTACTCTTCTATTTTTTTGCCTATTTCCTCCTGACTCGTTTGATAATTATTTATAACTGTAAATAGGATATTAATATGTTGATTGAAAATGAACTTCTAGAAATAGAAACTGCTCCAGGAATAGAAATATACAATATTACTCCCCAAGTTATTGATGTCTTAACTAAGACTGGCATAAATGATGGTCAGGTAATTGTATTTTCTAGACACACAACTACTGCTTTAGCTATTAACGAAAATGAGGAAAGATTAATTGAAGACCTGAAAGTTTACTTGAGAAAGTTAGCGCCGGAGTCTGATAAGTATCTCCATAATGATTTACATTTGCGAGATGTTCCTCCCGATGAACCAATTAATGCTCATTCTCATCTAATGGCAATGACTCTAAATAATAGTGAAGTAATACCAGTTGTGTCGGGAAAATTGGCTTTAGGAACTTGGCAGTCGATATTATTTTTTGAATTAGACGGACCTCGAAAAAGAAATGTATTAGTGCAAGTTACTGGTAGATAAGATTTAGTTGTCTCATTTTAGGGAGTAGGGAAAATTCTTGTTCTTGATTTAATTTTCCTCTTTTGGAATTCGTATTACTCTCAGATAAGATACCTGGTAAATTAAAATTTCAGAGTAAAATTTTTCCTGAGACAACCTAACCATAACTTAGGAGTTATCAATTTAGACAGGTAAATTTTCCTACTCAATATTTTGGTTGAATAATTTTACTAAATAGTGTGGAGAGACAGCAGTTTATTTCTGGGAAAAATAGCTGGAGGAAAATTAGATAATACTGGCAAGTGCTGATTTCTGAGTCGAGGAGTTTGAGTATATATGAGCGCACCTTTCCCATTATACTTATAATATCATGTCAAATTTTTTCAGTCAAGCTATTTTTCTGATTTATCCTTCAATTTAATCTTTGCTTAGTTGCCGTAATCGAAAATTGGAAAACTTTCGATGATTCTCAATTGTCTCAATCGAATGAAGTGGCAAAAAAAGAAAAAGTCAACTACTAATTTCGACCGACAAAATTATCTCAGAAAACAGCGCTCAGAAACAAAGCACTATCCTGAAGCGAGTAAATTTTGCAGATGGGAAAAATCACATCGGTCAGTAGAGACAAAACAGTTTATTTCTGGGAAAAATAGCTAGAGGAAAATTAGATAATACTGGCAAGTGCTGATTTCTGAGTCGAGGAGTTTGAGTATATATGAGCGCACCTTTCCCATTATACTTATAATATCATGTCAAATTTTTTCAGTCAAGCTATTTTTCTGACTACCACCAAAATCTTACAAATAAATTAGGATTTCTATATAAACATGATAAAATTTTTCCCGACATAACCATCAACAAAAAAATAGGCAATTAACACCTAATAAAAAGATAAATTATTAATTTTTACTGCTGCTTTATTAGCAGTAAATCGGAAATAAAAAGGGTAAAAATGTTAACGTTAGATATTTTTTGCACAGTTAAATGGTTAAATAATTCCATCAAAATTCCCTGGTAAAATACGCTAGCTTAACCAGGGAATATAACTGCAACTATTGTACAGTATAACCACCGTCTATTGTGAGGGAATGACCTGTAATAAAACTAGCTGCATCGGAACATAACCAAACAACAGCATTAGCTACTTCTTCTGGTTTGCCAATACGACCAATAGGGTGTGCTGCTGCTATTTGTGCTTTAGCTTCACCATCATCATCCTGGCTAAAACCACGGTCAACCATATCTGTTTGAATTACACCAGGACAAACACTATTAATTCTAATATCTGCTGTTGCTTGTTCCAAAGCAACAGCTTTTGTTAACCCTATTACACCATGTTTACTAGCACTGTAAATTGAACCATTAGGAAAACCAATTAATCCCGCTATAGAAGCATTATTTACTATTGCTCCCCCACCATTTTTTAACATTTCTGGAATTTGATATTTCATTGATAACCAAACTCCTTTAAGATTGGTATTAATAACCTGATTCCAATTTTCTTCAGTTTGTTCAATACTAGGTCCTAGTATCCCTTCTGTACCTGCATTATTGAAGGCGTAATCTAAACGATTATAAGTATTAATTGTTTGATTAACTAAATTTTCAACTTCAGTGGCTTGAGTAATATCTGTTTTGATAAATATAGCTTCACTGCCAATTTCTTTAATCATTGCCACTGTTTCTTGACCTTCTTTTTCCATGCGATCGCCAATAACTACTTTGGCTCCTTTCTTAGCAAAAGCTATAGCAGTAGCTCTACCAATACCAGAACTTCCTCCCGTGATTAAGGCAACTTTTCCTTCAAATTCTTTCATTTTCTGATTAATTTCCAATTAATTTCCAAACTGTTGTTTTTCTATTTGAGCAATATCTTTCATAGAATTTTGTAACCACTCTTGAATACCAGGTTCCCATCCCTGTTTAAATTCAGTAGTTAACCAAATATCTACAATTTCTTGAGCAACTAGGGGAGTAGTCACAAACCCACCTAGAGTTAGGACATTAGAATTATTAATTGATCGTGATTTTTCAGCAGCAAAACTATTCTCACAGACTGCTGCATAAATATGAGGATACTTGTTAGCAATAATAGCCATTCCCATACCAGTTCCACATACCAGTATTCCACGTTCTACTTGTTGAGTTCCTACCATTTGTGAGACTTGACCAGCTACCTGATAATAAGGTGTTTCTTGAGTAGAATTATTGACACCAATATCTTCTACTTCTATACCTTTGTTTTGTAGGTGCTGCTTGACCGCTTCCTTAAGATCGAATCCATAAGGGTCTGCTCCAATTGCTATTTTCATACTGGGTTTTTCTCCTGTTTAAGCTGTAATAAACATCTCGGAAAATTAATCTCAAAGCTTTAGTAATTCCTAGTAAAACTTAGTTATTGGAAATGTTTAATACTAATGTCTACACACATAAATTTTTTTATGATCATATACTAGCTTACTTAATAAATTTAGTCACAGCAAGAATTTCACTTCTTTACCTCGCCAATCCGACGGCTCCTCTACCTGACTCCTGTACGGGCGATTTCCTAAGGTCATGCTCCTAATTACGCGAATTGCCCCTACCACCAAAATATTACAACTTAAATAGGATTGCTATATATGATAATATCCAAGATTAATATTACCATTTATCTAATATTTTAATTATGACACAAAAAATTATCCTCAAATATATTGATAGCTCAATCAAAGCAGTTAATTGGTTAGAGTCTAAAATCAATGATGATGGTAGTTATTCTCTGGAAATTCAGGATTTAGCTTGTTATTATAAGTCTCCTTATCTGTTTTATATATCTGGGAAAATAGAGCTTGCTAATAGAATATTGAATTATATAAAAAATCATTTTTTAAGAGTAAATGGTGATTTAACAACTCAGGAAAATTATAAAAGTGAAAATCCTGCTTTTGCTGAATATTGGGCTTATATTAATGGTTGGATTGCTATAGCTGCTCAGAAAATGGGAAGGTTTGATGTTTCTTATCCTGTTTATCAATATCTAACGTCATTTTATCATCCAGAATTAGGCGGTTTTACAACTAACAAACCTTTTGAAAAAGGTGAAAATGTTGTAGATGTTTTGACTACTGCTCATTTAGGATTAACTTGTTTATATTTTGGGGATCTGGAAAGAGCAAAAAAGGCTGGAAAATTGTTAGATAAATTTATCAATATTCAGTCAGATATTAAATCTGGATTTTATTTACCGAATAATTAAGGTATAAAGCCAACTAGATCAAGAGAAACAATGAATTTATTTTCCTTTTATTCAATCCAATCCGTTTTAGGGAGAGGTAATTATCAATTATCCATTATCAATTATCAATTATTGAAGGATGAATGATGAGGAAAAACTAATACTTGATTTTTCAGAGGATGTATCTTTATTTTTTCAGGTCAGTGCAAATCAACCAAATCAAGCCTATTTTATGATTGGATATCCTCTAGCTTTTTTGGCTAATCTCTACAAAAGCACTGGGGATAATTTTTACCTAAATACTGCCCAAAAATATCTAGATTTTGCTTTGAGTTGCCATTAAAATATCCGCTCATTTTATTTTGGTCATAAGGTGGCGTGGGGTGCTGCTATAATTGCTAATCTAACAGGAGAAATAAAAGCAACTGAATTATCAAAAAGTATTGCAGATAATTTGTTAAGTATTCAGACTGAAACAGGAGCTTGGTTAACCGAAAAACCAGCTTATTCTTATGTTGACCAAACCGCAGAAATTGCTATATGGTTGAGAGAGATAGCTACAGAAATAATTGTGGTTTAAAGCCTCCCCTTGGATAGGGGAAAAAAAGAAATGATATTTCCCAATCTTCAATCAAGAGCGGTTTTAACCTTCTTGTAATTATCAATTATCCATTATCAATTATCAATTAATGAACTCTTAACCTTTCTTGTCGCCCCTCCACGTAATTCAATAGTTTAGCAACTACCAAAAAATACAAATCATACCTAAAATTAGCAACGCCAAATTTTTAAGTTATGAGTAGGGAGTGAAATAGAGACAATACAGGAAAAAGAAAGATTGAAAAATACTCTACTACTCCCTTACCTTTAAGATTAGAATCAGAAGATTAATTCGGTTAGATTGCCATGTTAGGTGACACTAACTTTTGCATTCTGTGAAGCTCCTGAAAATAAATTGGCGAGGCTGAAGATTTTGCTATTGCATTTCCCAAAAAATGATGATAGTATCTAACTATAAGGCTTAACTCGCCTATATGCATGATTTTTTATTCAACAAAAAATGGTATTGTTTCGAGCGCGATAGAACTTCGTTCCGCTTCGCGACCGCAAATATTAATGTCAAAGATACCAAATGGGTTTTGTGGTCCCGCTGAAAAGTCGTCATTGCAATAATGAGCAGCAATCTCCCGCTACCTCTGAGATTGCTTCCTTCCACTCCGTTCCAGTCGCTGCGGACTTACAATAACTAAATTATCTGGATTTAATATAAAATCTTACCTTTAACTTCCATAAATAAAATAGTATAGCGATCGCTATTACTACTAGGAAATTTTCGCTCCTCTCAAATTTAGTCCGTGCTGCCAATTTAACTTCTGACTTCTGACTTCTGATTTCTGACTTAATTTTCCCCTAATTAATTTTGCCAATGTCCTACTCTGTCCAAACACTCTCAAAATCTGTCGTAGCTGAACCTGGGTCATCTTACAAAAATCTTCCCCCAGAGTCGCAAGAGTGGGTAGAAGTCTTAGTTGATGTCCCTTTCCAAACTTCAACAGATGATACTGAAGAGGAGGAAAAATTGTTTACCTACAAAATACCTCCAGATATGCAGATTCAACCAGGAGATATTTTAGTAGTACCATTTGGCAAACAACAAGTAGGAGCGATCGCTATCCGCAAAACTTCCCAACTTCCAGAAGGTTTAACTAGCGATCGCCTCAAAAATGTATCAGACATTATTACCAGAGGTTTTTTCCCTGCAACTTATTGGCAACTTCTGGAAAAAGTCGCCACCTATTATCAAACACCACTTATTAAAGTTATTCGTACTGCTCTACCACCAGGGTTACTCAAACGGAGTCAACGACGCATCCGCATCATCGAAACAGCAATACCAAAAGGTGGAGAAATTTTCCTCAATGCTAATGCTCAAAAAATTCTGGAAATTCTACAAAACTCCAAAACCAAAGACTACACCTGGCAATACATTCAACGTCAAGTCAAAAGTGCAAATAGAGGATTAAAAGATTTACTAGACCGAGGTTGGGTAGAAAGTTATCTCGAACCCCCTTCCCCACCAAAACCAAAACTCAGACAAGCAGTCACTCTAGTTGCTCAAACTCCAACCAAAGACTTAACCCCGCGTCAAAAAGAAGTTATGGAAGTGTTGCGCAAAAGTGGTGGTGAAATGTGGTTAACAGAATTACTGAACACTTGCCAAACTACAACTTCTGTGGTAAAGAAACTAGAAGAAAAAGGCTATGCTGTCATTCAGGAACAAGAAGTATTACGACGAGAACAAGGTAGAGGCGATACCAGAGACGAAATCAAAATACTTACACCCTACCAAACAGAAGCATTAACAACTATTACCAAGATTCAAGAATTTGCTCAAATATTACTGCATGGAGTTACAGGTTCGGGAAAAACAGAAGTATATTTACAAGCGATCGCTCCCATCCTCCAAAATGGAAAATCTGCTCTCGTACTCGTTCCCGAAATAGGTCTAACCCCGCAACTTACCGACAGGTTTCGCGCTCGTTTTGGCAAAAAAGTCTATGTTTACCATAGCGCTTTATCTGCGGGAGAACGTTATGATACCTGGCGTAACATGACCTGGGGTATTCCGCAAATTATCATCGGTACTCGTTCCGCAATATTCGCCCCACTGCCAAAATTAGGTTTAATTGTTTTAGACGAAGAACACGATAACAGTTTCAAACAAGACCGCCCCGCACCCTGTTATCACGCTCGCACCGTAGCGAAATGGCGAGCAGAATTAGAAAACTGCCCATTAATATTAGGTTCGGCAACTCCCGCTTTAGAAAGTTGGTTGGAAACAAGAACGCAGAAACCCAGTTTATCTGAAAAAAATGATAGTTTGAACGACCGGGAAAATGAACCCGGTTTCTTAGCCGATGAAAATGTTTCCCTGACGCAGAAACCTAGTTTATCTGAAAAAAATGATAGTTTGAACGATCAGGAAAATGAACCCGGTTTCTTAGCTGATGAAAATGTTTCCCTGACACAGAAACAGAAACCGGGTTTATCTGAAAAAATTGATGATTTAAACAAAGGGGATAATAAACCCGGTTTCTTGAGTGTTTCCCCAAAACCCAACACCTACTACCTCTCATTACCCGAACGCATCCACTCCCGACCGATGCCACCCGTAGAAATAGTAGATATGCGCCAACAACTGCGACAGGGAAACCGGACAATGTTTAGCTATCCTCTCCAGGAAGCATTGCAACAACTACAGGAAACAAAACAACAAGGAATTTTATTCATTCACCGTCGCGGTCACAGTACATTTGTGTCTTGTCGTAGTTGCGGTCATGTCATGGAATGCCCTCATTGCGACATTTCACTTTCCTATCATTACACCCACGAAGGTGCAACTCCACTATTGCGTTGTCATTACTGCAACTATACCCAACCACAACCCCAACGTTGTCCCGAATGTGATTCTCCTTTCTTCAAATTTTTTGGTAGTGGTACTCAAAAAGTAGCCCAGGAGTTAACCAGACAATTTCCCGACTTACGATTTATTAGATATGATAGCGACACAACTCGCAAAAAAGATGCTCACCGAAATTTGTTAAATCAATTTGCTAACGGGGAAGCAGATTTATTGATCGGTACCCAGATGTTGACAAAAGGTTTAGATTTAGCACAGGTGACATTAGTAGGAGTCGTATCCGCTGATGGGTTGCTGCATTTTTCAGATTATCGCGCCAATGAACGTGCTTTTCAAACATTGCTGCAAGTAGCAGGCCGTGCAGGTCGTGGAGATAACCCAGGGCGAGTCATTATTCAGACCTATACTCCAGAACATCCTGTGATTCAAGCGGTGCAACGTCATGATTATCAGTCTTTTGTAGAAACAGAATTACAGGCGAGAGCTGAGTTGCGATATCCTCCTCACGGGCGGTTGATTTTATTGCGTCTGAGTAGTTATGATCCGACCGAGGTAGCGGTGACTGCTCAACAGTTAGCAAGTGTATTGATGGAAAAAGCGGAAGAGGGAAAATATGATCTATTAGGTCCTGCACCCGCTCCTATTGCCAGAGTAGCAAATCGTTATCGGTGGCAGATTTTGTTAAAATTATTGTCTGGATGTGATGATGTACCCGATCTAACTAAGTTGAGTAATATTTGTCGCCCTGGCGTCAGTTTGACTGTGGATGTCGATCCGATGAATTTGTGATCAATTTAGTTCAGTGGGGAACTTAGGGGAAGACACGGATTTTGCCACGGATACACCGATGGTAGTTAAAAAGTCTAAGAGTCTAATTTTTCAGATTATCAAGGGGTATGGACTTGGAGACCAAACCCCTACGGTTATTCAGACTCTAAAAAAAGAGCCACTATTTTCCCACAATACCAATCTAATCTCAGAATATAACAACTTTTTCTAATTGTCAAGGTGCGATCGCTACTTTTATTACCAAAAATTACTCCAGGAATTTCAATATGTGTTATATTACACTTATGAATAAAAAGACGTTGCATTCAACGTCTCTACAGAGCAGGAAGCAGGGAGAAAAATTTATAATTTCTATCTGTTCCCTATTCCCTATTCCCTATTCCTTATTCCCTAAAATTATCAAAAAATGAGTCCTGAAGAGTATCTCGAATGGGAAGCAAAACAGGAACACAGAGTTGATGATGTGGGAGTTGAGGTGGCAGACTATTTGTTGGGTCAAGGTGTCAATCCTGCTACTACCACTCTCATTGGTTTCAGTTTAGGTGCTCATGTAGTGGGTGAAACAGGTGAAGAACTTCGTGAACGTAGTGGCGCAGTCGATCTTCTTATTGGCCTCGATCCAGCACGTTTCGGCTTTGAAATATTGGGTATCCCTCAGCCTAAAGAAATAGACGATCGCCTAGATCCAAGTGATGCGGACAGAGTTGTTGCTCTCCATACTGGCCGTGAAATTGGATACAACGGCGAATTAGCTGACTTAGATTTATACATTAACTGGGATGATCGATTACAACCAGGTTCCTCTGGTCCTATAGGTAATCACAGATACGCTCACGATTTGTATATCGATCTATTAGATGGAGCCACATTCCCGCAAAATAACAATACTAGTTTGCCAAACGATACTTTCTCACTCGATACTATTATGCATCGTGATACTATTATGGATCGTAAGATAACAGGTAGATTAGAGATAGATACTTAGGAGGGATGGTTTTTCTAATCAACGCAATAACAACTATAGCGTTAGCTATGCTTGGCCTTAAAAACTAACAACTTTTGACGACGACAATGGATACAGGAGTGGTTCAGCTTACCTATTTGACACTACTACTGGCAATTTGCTCCATAAATTTACTGCACCCGACAGTTCTGCATCCGACCGCTTCGGATGGTCAGTAGCTCTAAGCGATAACACAGCCCTCATTGGTTCTGTAGGAGACAACGACAAAGGAACTAACAGTGGTTCAGCCTACCTGTTTACCACTAACACTAACACTAAATCAACACCAGAACCATCATCGCTCTTAGGAATAGTAGGCACAGTAGCGATCGCCACCTTATCCTGAAAGCAGCAGCAGAAAAAATAACAATAAATATTTCTCACAGCAAATTTATCAAGCAAAGAATTCAACCTCTGAATCTTTGCTTGATTTTTTTTGAGAATTCTAATTATCCTGCTAATTAACCAGCTTTTCAAACATTTAGCGATCGCCAACCATATATCTATTATCTGATATCTCTCATTGAACTAATTGAGAAAAATTTGACAATGACTCAAGATTGAACATTTTTTTCTACCGAACCCGAGCGGATTTGATATTACAAAAACTCCGCGATACTACTTAAAAGTAGAGCTTTTGTACCGCCTGTTGCCTCTTGCTTAAATAAAAATCTATTGTATCAGGACTTACGCATCCGAACAAGAAACCAGGTTTATTGCCCTGATTATTATTTTTCCGGTTTCTGGGTAAGTCCTAATGTATTTAATATATAGATGATATTATAGATGGAAAATACAACTAAACACAAAGTGTAATATTTTCAGTAAAAACTCGTACATAGAAACAAACTAAAAATATGGTAGACGTATTCTTTAATAATTGGGATAATAGCGGGTTCAATAATTCCCGGCCTATAGACACAAGCGATCCTACTTATGTAATCGTACATGGTTACCAAAGTACAGGTGGAAATCCAGATAATAACTTCACGCCTCAAGCTTGGATGTCAGAAATGGCAGAAAATATACGAGATTTAGAAGGCAATGATGCTAACATTTTGGTAGTAGATTGGGAAGATGGCGCTGATACTCTCAATTATCCTGCTGCTGCTGGTAGAGTTGATGATGTGGGAGTTGAAGTAGCCAACTATTTATTGGGTCAAGGAATTAATCCCGGCGATACCACACTTATTGGTCACAGTTTAGGTGCTCATGTGATGGGTGAAGCAGGAGAAGAACTTCGTGAACGTAGTGGCGAAGTCGATCTGCTTATTGGTCTCGATCCAGCAGGTCCTGAGTTTGAAGGAGGTTGGTTCTCTAGTGCCAACCCTACAGACGATCGCCTAGATCCAAGCGATGCAGATAGAGTTGTTGCTTTCCATACTAGCAGCACATTAGGATACGACGATCCATTAGGTGACTTTGATGTATACGTTAACTGGGATGATTGGTTTCAACCAGGTTCCTGGAATTTTGCAGATAACCACAGCTACGCTCACACATTGTATAACGATTTATTAGAAGGAAACCAATTCCCGCAAAACAATGGTACTATATTCTCACTATCAACTGTTCAAAATGATAGCATAACAGGTTCAAAATCAGTCGATACTTTCGCAGTATAACCTGATCGGTTAAGGTGATGCTATAAGAAATAATAGGCATCTTTGCGATCGCCACCTTATCCCGAAAGAAGCAGCAAAAAAAATAACAATAAACATTTCTCATAGCTAATTTATCAAGCAAAGAATTCAGTCTCTAAATCTTTGCTTGATTTTTTTGGTAGTTACACCACTTTTCAGATTGATGACCATTTTTGCATTCAGAATTCAAAGTTCAAAAATTTTAGAGATTTTTACTATCCAAATATTTCGGTGCGTTTCGCGGGGCGACATGAAAAGCGTTTCGGCTAAGAGCCAACATGAATGTGCAGCATTCCGCAGGAAAGCGAAACACACCCTACTGGACTGATAACTAAGTTTTTCTAGAAGCGGGGGAGGCGATCGCTTTAGAAAGTATTGAATTTCAATGTCATATCAAACTTTTGTATGAAGCAGTAACATCAGTCTAGTCATTGCGACTGGAACGGAGTGGAAGGTTTGCGCAGCATTCCCTCAATCTCAGAGGTGCCCGGAGATTGCTTCCTATCGTCGCAATGACGACTGTTCAGCCTGATTCTATATAACATTAGCCTAGTCATTGCGACGGTCACTGCGTGGAGGGAAGCAATCTCAGGAAATCCTTTATACTACTTAAATTTAAAGTTTTGGTAAAGATTTGGTATAACCTATTGCCTCTTGCTTAAATAAAATGTTATGGTAACTTTACAGTTGTGTAGATAACTGAAAAAAATTATCAAAACTAGAAAAAGTTATAATTCCTGGCTTTTTTAGCCAGCAATAGCTAGTGCCTACATAGCAAAAGTTTGTAGGATTTTTGAAGTCATAAAGTGACAATTCTAATTCTATAGACATAACTAAACGCCTGAGCAAAACCATAAAAAACAAAGATAATTGAGAACTAACTAGATATGCACAATCAAAAACCAGCAGTTAAGAGTCAAGCAACTAACCTAAAAACAATTGGTAAAAGATCCTGCTTTCCCCTATTTGTACTCCTCGCTTTTACAGATCCCGCTAACGCTGTCGATCTAAAACTTACCGCACCTGACGGTGATGCATCTGACCTGTTTGGAGGTTCAGTAGCTCTAAGCGATAACACAGCCCTGATTGGTTCTAGAGAAGACGACGACAATGGAGAGTCGAGTGGTTCAGCCTACTTATTTGACACTACTACTGGCAGCTTTCTCCAGAAATTTATCGCACCCGACGGTTCTCAAGGAGATAACTTCGGATTCTCAGTAGCTCTAAGCGATAACACAGCTATTATAGGTGCATGGAAAGACAACGACAATGGAGAGTCGAGTGGTTCAGCCTACTTATTTGACACTACTACTGGCAGCTTTCTCCAGAAATTTATCGCACCCGACGGTTGGCCATATGACCAGTTTGGATATTCAGTAGCTCTAAGCGATAACACAGCCCTGATTGGTTCTAGAGAAGACGACGACAATGGAGAGTCGAGTGGTTCAGCCTACTTATTTGACACTACTACTGGCAGCTTTCTCCAGAAATTTATCGCACCCGACGGTTGGCCATATGACCAGTTTGGATATTCAGTAGCTCTAAGCGATAACACAGCCCTGATTGGTTCTAGAGAAGACGACGACAATGGAGAGTCGAGTGGTTCAGCCTACTTATTTGACACTACTACTGGCAGCTTTCTCCAGAAATTTATCGCACCCGACGGTTGGCCATATGACCAGTTTGGATATTCAGTAGCTCTAAGCGATAACACAGCCCTGATTGGTTCTAGAGAAGACGACGACAATGGAGAGTCGAGTGGTTCAGCCTACTTATTTGACACTACTACTGGCAGCTTTCTCCAGAAATTTATCGCACCCGACGGTTGGCCATATGACCAGTTTGGATATTCAGTAGCTCTAAGCGATAACACAGCCCTGATTGGTTCTAGAGAAGACGACGACAATGGAGAGTCGAGTGGTTCAGCCTACTTATTTGACACTACTACTGGCAGCTTTCTCCAGAAATTTATCGCACCCGACGGTTGGCCATATGACCAGTTTGGATATTCAGTAGCTCTAAGCGATAACACAGCCCTGATTGGTTCTAGAGAAGACGACGACAATGGAGAGTCGAGTGGTTCAGCCTACTTATTTGACACTACTACTGGCAGCTTTCTCCAGAAATTTATCGCACCCGACGGTTCTGAAGTGGATAACTTCGGAATCTCAGTAGCTCTAAGCCACAATACAGCCGTGATAGGTGCATGGGGAGACGACGACAAGGGATTCAACAGTGGTTCAGCCTACCTGTTTACCACTAACACTAACACTAACACTAAATCAACACCAGAACCATCATCGCTCTTAGGAATACTAGGCACAGTAGCGATCGCCGCCTTATCCCGAAAGAAGCAGCAGAAAAAATAACAATAAACATTTCTCATAACAAATTTATCAAGCAAAGAAATTAGCCTCAAAATCTTTGCTTGATTTTTTTTGAGAATTCTAATTATCCTGCCAATGAACCAGCTTTTCAAACACTTAGCGATCGCCAACCATATATCTATTAGATGATGTCAAGCTATTCAACACCACTTTCATATTTTCAAAAAGCTGAAAAATCTCTCCTATATCTATTCCGTGAAATAATTGCTTGAAATTATAGTATTGCAACACTAATTAAGATTCTGCTTGAATCTTTTCTATTGCTTTCTCAACTTTCTGTGCTTCTTCCATTTTTCCTTGTTCTTTTAATAAGTCTCTAGCTTTAGTCAGAGATACTACTGCTTCAGGTCGTTTATTTTCTAAATACAAAGCTACCCCTAATTGATAATGAAGCACTGCTAGCTCTGGTCTGAGGCGAACAGCATTTTCAAATTGGGATATTGCTTCCGACAAATTATTTTGATTGGCCAAAAGACTGCCTAGGTTAGCATAAGCTTCTGCAAATTCTGAGTCAAGTTCAATAGCTTTGCGAAATGCTGTTTCTGCTGATTCGAGGTCTCCTTCTTTGTAGAGTTTAACCCCCCGCTCAAATTCTGCTTTAGCTTCTTGGTTGAGAACAATAACTGTGGTGTTAGTTGATTGAATTTGTTTAGGGGTTGGTTGAAAAGAAGAAGCGTTAGCTGGAGTAGTGCTGAGTATGCTCAGTATTGCAGTTATGGCCAATAAACCGTACTTAGATTTTTTATAAAACATTTTTGAGAATTTTAGTAGTAATGCTTACTGATTCAGCATACTACCTATTTTCTAATTTGAGCATCTCTTGAGAAATAAATCTCTATAGCAGTCAAGTTATTTAAGCTTTTCACTCTGTTTTTTCAGCAGTTATTTACTATCAGAAATTTGTTCAAAATGAGCATCTTGACTCTTGACTTTTATCTAAGATTTATTTAGAAGCAAGAATAATGTTTGGTATTTGCTATTTTTATATCTGTGGTGCAAGGAAAATCATGGCAGTTTTGTCAAACATTTGTTATATTTTTTAACATAATGCGGTGCTGGTCATAACTGATTATCAGACTTCCTAAAAAGATTAGGCGATCGCTAAGTCCAGTAATACATATCTGGATTTATTCGGTATCTACCATTTTTCTCAAATATTGCTACATATCATATCTCAAGAATCAAATAATATAATCTTAATTTAAGATAATCCAGTGTAGCTTAAGTTTATGGAATTGGTATTAATTTTTTATATCTAGATTTACTGCTCCAACTAGGAAGTATGGTCAGTAGGTAATTGTTGGTATTAAAGGAGTTAAACTATGGAGCAACCTATGGAACTGCCACTAGAAAAGCAATTTAGCGTTCGGTCTTTTGAGACTCAGGTGCGACAAATGAATTTACAACAAGCTCAAGAATGCTTAGTTGAACTATATCAACAAATGTTGGTAAGGGAAACTCTTTACCAACAATTTTTAAAGCATAATTGGGGATTAGAATCTAATCCTGATTTTGATTAAGTACAGAAATTTTCCTAGGGGCGACCTCCTTCTCTGACTCTATTTCATAAGTTTTAAATAGATTTGGGGATGATGGGGCGTCAAGTAATTTTTCAAATATCATAAACTTTGTAGGCAAATATAGCCCATTAATTGATTCAAAGAATTTTATAACTTTTAGTAAGATTAACTACTCTAGCTGACGCTCTATAGTTGCTTCCATAGCACTAATCAAAGAAGGACCTGTTAAAATCCCACTACTGGAGTAATATCGATCTTTATCTAAGCGGAGTAAAGTTTCAAAACCACTACGACGTTGGCGGTCATTTCCCAGTACCCAATAGCGCTGAATAATTGAATCAATACCAAGCCATCCTTCTCCTTCCACTTTTCCTAGTTCGCTGTGTTGTAGAAGAAAGGTATAGCGTCGTTCGTCACTGTCAAGACGCCCTTTATACTGTAAACTAATCTCCTCACGGTCTTGACTAGGAAATATTAGCTTTGTTTCCATAGAGAACCAATCTGTACGATCCCATGTCACGATAGTTGTACCCTTGACAGTAATCAACATTCCGTTACGTTCTAGCCAATTTCCTGCAATCATCCATTGGCCTGATTCTAATATAAATGTATGAACCACAGTCCTATTCCTATACTGCTAATACTAGATCGATCAAATTTACGGCTTGGATACCCAACCATTACCATTAGGTTAGGTGGGGAGGAAAGCTGCCGTTACAGCCCATTGTCTCTAGCCAACTAAAAGGATACAGACTTGGGGAAAATCTGTAGGGTTGTTGGGCCTACCACAGTTTGTAGGCTCAGATTACTTTTTCCCCAGAGGGCTTCAACAACTGTTTAGACTTGGAACTCACTTTGCAGTGGTCTTGGTAGAAGCTCAACTAAAGTATTAGGGACTTCTAAATCAAAAAATATGCCTTTATACTAAACCTAGGAACCAGTTATCAGACAGTCTGGGTACTTTATCCATATAGCAATCTAGTGGGTTGACAAAAATGATATTTTGTGTATCCAAGACACCAATTTGCCAGAAGCTCAGATAATTATAGTAAAAGTCCAACGCCCTCAACCCTTAGCCGGAAAAGGTAGGCAAATTGATTTACCAAGTATAGTGCTAGCACTATATGTGTATTTTAGACTATCTAGAGGACTTGTGTGCAAAAATTAGGATTAGGAAAAATGCCTAGGAATATTCTCTAGTGACTAAATGTAAATTTAGTCACTCTAAACCATTTTTTGATTAGCAAAAGATATCAAGGCCAACATACTTGACTTTTGTTCTCAAATAAGGCCAATTACATTTGTAATATCCATCCCCTGGTTGATAATTATCCAGACCTACCTTTTAGTAATTAAAGGTATGTGTCAAACAATATCCTTGCATATTACATATTTACAGCCTATTTTAAGATGGTGAGGTACAGTTTAAAATTAATCTCTTTTTCCTGTTCCCTGTTGTCTGTTCCCTGTTGCCTAAAATCTAAGAATTTTGCTAAGAATTTTGTACCTCCAAGACCCCAAAATGCTGTAAGATTTTCTCAGAATAATGGAAACCCATCATTTAAAAATTGACAAACCACTACTGTTTGATGCTCATAACTGCATCCAACAATAAATCAGCACCAAAACGCACAGGGTCTGTACAAGGTAAACCAGTTTCTGTTTCTACTTGAGCGATCGCTTTCTTAGCAGCTACTTCATCTAAATGAAAAGTATTCATGGCAATACCTCTAACTCGTGCTGGCTCCATAGCACCACCTACACCAGCTACCATTTCGTACAACTGAACCACTATTGGTAAGGGCGGAATCAATATCTGGGGATGATTGCGGATATGAGTTTGATGGGCACGATGCACCAATATCAAATCAGTAGGTTGGGTACCGCGCAATAGTGGGAGAGTTGCAGTAGAGCCTGGATGCAATAGGGAACCTTGCCCTTCAACAATAAGCAAGTCATGGGTATTGCCAAACTGCATAATCATTTGTTCGACTGCTCCAGCAGCAAAGTCAACCCGTACTGCATCCAACGCAATACCATCGCCAGCAATCATCAAACCCGCTTGTCCTGTGGCCAGAAATTTAGGGTTGAGACCTCGGTGTTGAGCAGTTGCATTTAGTTCTAAACTGGTAGACATTTTGCCGATCGCCATGTCTGTCCCCACTGTTAAAACCCGCTGACAAGAAAGTGTTCTAGCTTTCCCACTCCCAATAGTTAATCCTTGAGGTTCCTGACGGACATCCCATATCCATTGCGTATGTCGTAATAGTGGTAGAATATCGGGATGATTAGCGAGTGGGGTATGTAAACCGTTGACTACTGATAATCCAGAGGCAACTGCTGCTTTGATTTCTTCAAACCATTCGTTAGGTAAAGCACCACCAGAAGGAGCAATACCAATGACTAATATCTCTGGATGAAAGGCGATCGCTTCAGCAACGGAAGCAACTATAGGGATATCACGGTGAATTTTAGTAAATTCGGGCAATGATTTTCCAGCAGATTGGCGATCGATAACTGCAACTATTTCTGCTTGACTGTAACGTAATAGTGATAAGCCTGTTTTCCCATGTGCACCATGGATGCCATCGTGTAGCAAAATTGCTATTTTACCATTTTGGATTTTTGATTGTGGATTTTCTGTAGTCATAATTTTCTCAAGAAAAAATTCTATTTGGTGATTTAACTAATTAACTATTAATAAGAGGGTTCCCCATTTCAATTCTAGATTTTAAGAAAAACAGAAAAAGTAATTTAAAACTTAATACTTACAGACAAATTTTAATTTGTAAGGCAGGTTACAATCTTTCTCCCTAAAAGTTCAGATATGATATAAAATCCAGTAGTATCGGTATTTTCTGATATCTCATACAAACCTGGTTTATCAATATCTTTCTAGTAGAAATTATATTGATTAAAAGCCATCGAATTTAACATGATTTATTACCGAATAATTAAGGTTTAAAGCCTCTCATAATCAAGGATAAACAATGAATTTATTTTCCTTTTATTCAATCCTCTCCCTAAAAGGAAGAGGTAATTATCCATTATCAATTATCAATTATTGAACCTAGCTTTAGAAGTGACTTTAATTTAAGAAAAACGATATACCATTTCTGAAGTAGTTAAATTTAGCTATTATCTAATTTTCCTCTGAAAATCTCTCTTTAGGGTTTCTTGATGAGTATATTTGTTAAAAATAATTTCTAACTGGACAATAAGAAAATATTAATTCTATTCCTACTAAAACCTAATGGAATTTATCTGATACAATTTATCAAGCATTAATGCATAATTTGAAAACTCATCTATACTTTGAGATTTTTCTTGAAACCCTAACAAAAGACTAGCTACCACCTAAAAGATTATTTCAGGAGAATATAGCAAACTTGTTAATATTTGGTATTATTCCTCAACCTGATATCCCAACTCAGCTAACTGAATGCGAGACTGTCGCCATTTAGGTTGTACTTTCACAAATAGTTCCAAATAGACTTTACCTGCAATCAACTTTTGAATTTGTTGACGTGCTGCACTGCCAATAGCTTTTAACATATTCCCACTTTTGCCAATAATAATTCCTTTTTGAGATGACCGTTCAACATTGATAGTGGCAAGAATACGAGTAATAGTTGGTTCTTCATCTACTTTGTCAATAGCGATCGCTACTGAGTGGGGTACTTCCTCACGAGTCAACAATAATATTTGCTCCCGGATCAATTCTCCCATAATAAAGCGTTCTGGTTGGTCTGTTACTAAGTCAGGAGGATAATAATAAGGTCCAGTTTCTAGATGTTTAATCAACAAATTCTGTAGTGTTTCTATTCCTTCTCCTGTGAGAGCAGAAAATTTGATTATTTCCCAGGGGTGAGGATCGAGCAATTGATAATAACTAGCTTCTATTTCCTGATAATTTTCAGGTTGTAGGTCTAACTTATTCATACCTATAATCACAGGTATTTCAGTTTTGTGAAGTAAATCTATAATATAGCGATCGCCTCCACCTGCTATTACTGACCCATCTACTACCAACAAGACTACATCAACAGATTGAATTGCGATTTTAGCATTTTTAACTAATACTTTTCCTAGTTGGTGGTGAGGTTTATGAATACCTGGAGTATCAACAAAAATCATCTGCGCTGCTTCTGTGGTCAAAATACCACGCAGACGATTACGAGTAGTTTGAGCAATTGGGGAAGTAATAGCAATTTTTTGCCCTACCAGTTGATTCATTACAGTAGATTTTCCAACATTAGGCCGTCCTATTATACCAACAAATCCTGATTTATATCCCGTAGGTGCTAGAGGAATAATTGTACTTGTGGAAAATTCCATTTTTGTATTTTTTAACTTTTATTTCCAAAATAACAGCTTATCAAGTCAAAATGCTTTATTAGGAAACGACTAACTACTGAAGTTAAATAAAAAGCAAGAACCAAGCTAATTTAATATATATCAAGGGTCGAAAGCCTTTACAAAACATTTAATAGTAGTTTGCCTATAATCAAGGTAATTGACAAGTTCATTAACCCTAAATCTCCCACACTATAATAGTGGAATAAATTAGCAAAGTTTTCATAGTCTATTACATAGATTTTAATATAGGAGAAGGGACAACAATAGTGTAGCAAAGCAAGAATATCGATTGATAGATACTATACATTTTTCTGAAAGTTATAAGAATATTATCAGAATACAAATAAAGTATGTAGTTTCCTCTGATTCTGGAGTAATTCGTCTATAAGTAGGATATAAACTTTACTCCTTACATTAAGGAAATTAGTGTAGGACAAAGCTGGATAATTAACAGACCCTTAAAAATATATAGTCTAATTTTACGCTTTGTTTGACTTTTTCACCAGTTACTTTTTTATTTTTACTAAATTAAGCTAGGTGATAAAAATTATTAAAAGCAGAAAGTTTAGAAAGCTGTTAAAATTTCTAAACTAACTGATTAGTTGAAATCCGATCTAATGAAGCTAGGAGAAGAAAATGAAGAAATTTTCTACATTATTAGGAAGTTTGTGTACGCTGGTGATTGCAAATATGCCTCTATCAGCTTTGGCAATACCATCTGATTTCGACTATAAGTCTGGGCCAGAAGAATATCATCCATTACCAGACCTTTCTATTCCTTACAGAACTTTACCCAGAAAATTTGATTTTCCAATTATTACTGAGATTGATGTTGATGACAGTATTCGTACTGATAGCCCAATAACTGATGCTTTTGTTAACAATTTACCTTCTATTCCCACTGGAATTACCCTAGATGAGCTGTTGCGGTACAGAGCTGAGTATACTGCTGCCATCGAAGCTTGGGGAGAAGAAGTTACAGAGTGTCTCAACCAAAAACCCCTACTACTCAGAGTTAGCACAGGCAACCCAGTTATTATTAATGGAGAAGAAGGCACAATAGTTCTTAATGCAAATAATCGCGCTGTTTGTAGATAGATAGATAGATAAATTTCAGATAAGCAACTTTCCTCTTTTTGAGTTATTCAAAAAGAGGGTTTTTCTTTTAAAAAGAAAGAAAGATTGTTTCTAGAGTATTGAAACAATCTTTCTTTATAAATTTTTTATTTTTTTGTAATAAATCAAAGAAACGTTGAAGGCTGCATAGTAGAGAAGTCAAAGGTTGAAATGGAGGTCAAGC